>CANKPO010000265.1 GCA_947484535.1 Caulobacteraceae bacterium | reverse complement strand
GTGGCCTCCGCGACATCACCAGCCGATTGCTTAATCGCCAAGGCCGCCAGATCGCGATCATAGCAAGAGCCTTCGGCCATCACCCGATCCACCGACAGTGAGAGCTGCTCGCGAACCTGATCGACCAACAGTTCCGGCACTGACGGATCACCACGGCGCGCCTCTTCGAGCAGGGCGTGGGCATTAGAAATGGCGCGCTCGCCACCCTTTACAGCTACATAGGCCATGGGCTCAGCTTCCCTGCTCTAAGGTTCGGGTGGTGCGTGGAAGGCAGATGATCTCATCGCCTGCGCAAAGCATCAGATCGATGCCGAATTGGAATTTTGAATTGACCTCGGTGCGCACTGACCAAAAATCAGCCGGTAACCCGCAAGGCGCAATTTTCGCTTCCGTCTCTATGCCTGGACCTTGCAGGCGCACGGTCTCGCCGCCGGATAATGAGGGCAGTACCAATATCAAGGTGGTGGCGCGGTCGGGATATTTCGCGTCTCCGAGATTGAACTGATTAAGGTCGGACAAGGCCGCATCGCTCTTTGACAATGCAAAGGCCGCCGCCGAAGGATCGAGCGTTAGAGGGCAGTTACAATGGAAACGCAGCCAGATTGACAACTCGCCCCCAGCCAATGACGGCTCGAGCCAAACGGGCGTATCCATGTCTGCAAGGGTCAGCAATATCGCGCCAGCGGCAGAGCCCACATCTTCTGGGACCTGCGCGGCTAGCGATAGGCTCTTCATGGACCCTGGGTTGGACATGGCGTCCAAAATGACCCGAAAAGCGGCTTGGCCTTCTTTTACAGGGTCGCGAAAACCGGGACGCAGATTGGACAGATCGAGTGCTGTTGTCATGTCTAGCCCTGCCTATCGCGAACCATGGTGTAGAAATCCACCTTGGTGGCCGCCGCCTTCAGAGCGGCAACCTCCATCTGCTCGGCCTTCTCTGCCTTGAGGGGCGCAATCACATCTGACTGCACGCGATCAAACAGGGCTGAGGACTGGAGCATAGCGTCGATAACAGCAGCAGATTGGGCATGTTGCTTGTTGCGCCCGGCGACATAACCCACACCGGTTTCACCGGAGCTGAGCCGCACCACACACCGCGTGACGGTCATTTCACCCAGGTTAAAGGCACCGCCATCCGATCCGGCACGCCCCCGAACCATGACCATCCCTATTTCTGGTGCTCTTAAGACCTCGGCCTGTGGAGGGTTCAAACCCCGCAAAAGGCTGACCACCCGATGAGGATCGGCCTTTGCAAGTATCGACATCCACTCTTGCCGCTGACGCGTGTCTACAAGTTTTGATTCGATCATTTGAGCCAAAGCAACAACTTTCAAATTTGTAGTGAGTAAAGATTGATCAATTTCTACGAGGATGGTAATAATAAATCAACAGTTAAAGTATGTCATTATTATGACGGGTGGCGAGTTTGTTGAAATTGAATAATATACAAGAAAACTTAGAAAAATCAGAGCAACTTGTCCCAGGCTGGAGGCAAATTGTGAATAGTTTTGAAGCCGATATTGCGTCTGGCATCCGCGCTCCCGGCAACAAATTGCCGACTGAGGCAGAGATCGCAATCGCCTTTTCAACAAACCGTCATACTGTGAGGCGCGCGCTCGCTTGGCTGCAGGCCAAAGGGTTGCTTGAAACGACTCAGGGACGAGGCAGTTTCGTTCGCCGTCCCATAATGACCTACAAGATTGGTCGCCGGACGCGGTTCACAGATGGAATCGCCCAGCATTTCGCGGACTCCCAAACCCGCACCCTCGCCATTGAGGTTCGCCTTGCAGAGCCGCATGTCGCCGCCGCCCTAGAGCTGAATGTTGGGGAGAAAGTGATTTATCTGAAGCGCCTCGGAACGGCGAACGGCCAGCCCATCGCTTTGTCGCGTCACTATTTCGACTTTAATCGCTTCCCAACCTTCGATGTCTTCTATCAGCGCCACAAATCGATCACGCGAACCCTGCTCGACTGCGGCGTTCCTGATTATGAGCGCAAGCGAACGCGAATTCTCACCCGGTTGCCATCTCCTACCGAAGCCAAGCTTCTGAACGTTCCCAAGCATGTCCCCTTGCTGGTCACGCACTCTTGGAATGTCGACGGACTTGGCCAACCGCTCGAATATGGCGAGGCCCATTTTGCGTCTGACCGCATCGAGATCGAGATCGAAGCTGAACCCAAGCCAACCGTAAACGACATAACCTAATCGTGCCCAAGGAGACGCTTAATGTCTGAGGTTTTAACCAACGCCCGCATCGTGCTGCCCGATGGTGTGCTTGAAGGATCCGTCAAGTTCGATGGGGGCGTCATCAGCGCGCTTGATGAAGGCCTATCGCCCCTTGGCCAAGACTGCGACGGGGATTGGCTCATCCCAGGCGTCATTGATATCCATACGGACAACCTAGAGCGTCACTATTTTCCTCGGGCAAATATCGACTGGAACCCCGTATCTGCGGCCATCGTTCATGACGGTCTGTGCATATCGGTCGGGGTCACGACCGTATTTGACTCCCTCTCACTGGGCTCGTTCGGCTTGGGTGCTGCGCGAACGCCGGACAATCTGATCCGGCTGACCGACGGGTTACAACATGCATGGGAGCAAGAGTTCCTGAAGGCCGATCACCGGATCCATTGGCGCTGCGAAACCCCATCCGATGTGCTCGAGGCCTATGTTGATCGCCTGTCGCCCCATCCGATGACGGGACTATTTTCCCTCATGGATCACACCCCCGGACAGAGACAGTACCGCAATATTGAAAAGTTCTTGGGGATGTGGCGCCAGGAAGGCGCTTCTGAGACCGAAATTGAACGCCGCTTGGCTGATCGAAATGAACTCCAAGCCCTCAATGCGGCCAATGGACGGCAATTGGTGTCTCAGATTGCCAAGTCACGCGGCATGCCCCTTGCCAGCCATGACGACGAGACCGAAGCCCATAGTGATCAAGCCGCCGATCTAGGCGCAACCATATCGGAGTTCCCGGTCACCGTAGAGTCGGCAAGACGCGCCCGCGAACGGGGCATGGCCGTCGTAATGGGCGGACCTAATCTTATTCGAGGCGGATCCTATTCGGGCAATGTTCCAGCGGCCACCTTGGCCAACGAAGGCCTCCTTGACGGTTTTGCCTCCGACTATGTTCCCCGCAGCCTGATCGAATGCGCCTTTCGATTAACAGACGAGCCCTTTGGTTGGTCCATCTCTCGTGCCGTTGACACCGTGACGGGCGCCCCTGCCCGCGCCTGCGGCCTAACGGATCGTGGCGCAATCCGTTTGGGCGCTCGTGCAGATCTTGTCCGCGTTCGCGTCCGCCAAGGTCACGTGATGGTCAAAGGCGTCTGGGTGAAGGGGCTAAGGGTCGGTTGATCCGGCTCTTAACGCTCAACTGTTGG
>CANKPO010000264.1 GCA_947484535.1 Caulobacteraceae bacterium | reverse complement strand
TCTAAGTAAATATTTAGAGCAATCTTAAGGGCTCAACTAACGCTTCCACGGCACATCGTCAGGATCATCCTCTTCATCCTGTGCCTCGGCCCAATCGTCCTGAGCTAGATCGTCGTCCTCGTAAGGCGGCTCCTCTAGGTCGGGGAGGGTGGGGCGTGCGGACACCTCGGGCCGTGTCAGTGCGCGCTGGGTGGAACCAACTTGTGGTGAGGGCTGAAGGCGCAGCAGGGCTTCAACGCGGGTCAGCCAGCGGCGGGCCTCGCGAATTTCGGTCGCGGGATTGGTCGCGTCGCGGCGGTTTTCATCACCCTCGGTCCAAAGCTCTAGGATGAATTCAGGGTGGCGGGGGTCGTCGAAGATCAGTCTGAGATGGACCTCTTGGGCATCAGCCGCCACCTGATCGAGCGCGCGGCGTGCCTCGCCGCGATAGGCTCTAGCCACCACCCGGCCATCGACCTCCAGCTCCGCACCAATCAGGAGATGCAGCCCATAGAGCCGCGCCTTAGCACCGCCCTCGGCGAGAACCAGCACCTGGGGCGGCTCCATACGGATGGCGAGGGCGGCATTGCGGCCCTTGGCGAAGATCTGATCGTCCGGTTGGCCCTCTAGCACCCGAAGGATGATCCGGCTCAGCCGCTGCGTCTCGTTCCCCCGCCGCGCCAAGAGGCTCGCGAAAGCGGTCACGGCGACACCGGTTGCGCCAACCAGCAACCCTATGCGGATCAGATCATTCATAGACCCGACGATAGGCAGATTTTCGGGTGAGGCCTAGGGGTGTTGAAGCCGCGTCCCCCTACCCCGGCTGCGCCGGTACTTCCCCCAGAGGGGGAAGATCTTGGTTTCTGACTTCCGCGTTCCCCGCGAAGGCGGGGAATGTGGGACATGGGGCACCAAAACTGTCCCTTACCTGCGTCATTGCGAGGCGCATCGCGCCAAAGCAACCCAGGGGAACATCTCCATAGGTCCGTGTCAGACCCCTGGGTTGCTTCGCTATGCTCGCAATGACGCGGTTATGTTGCCGCCTACAGATCCAGACTAATCACCACCGGCACATGGTCCGAGGGTTTCTCCCGCCCGCGCACGTGGCTGTGGATCTCGCAGCCCGTTAGCCGGTCGGCCGCCTGTGCTGACAGCAGCATGTGATCGATGCGGATGCCGTTATTTCGCGGCCAAGCGCCGGCCTGATAGTCCCAGAAGGTGTAGGCGTGCTCGGTCCCGACGATCTGTTTGTGCGCCTCGGTCAAACCCAACCATTGCAGTTCGCGAAAGGCAGCGCGGCTTTCGGGTTGGAACAGGGCGTCGACCGCCCAAGCCGCAGGGTCGTAACAGTCGCTGGGCTCTGGAATAACATTGTAGTCGCCCGCGAGGACCAGCGGCTCTTCGTGGGCCAGCAGAGATTGGGCATGGGCCTTCAGCCGGGCCATCCAGGCTAGCTTGTAGGTGAATTTCTCGGTGCCGATCGGGTTGCCATTGGGCAGATAGATTCCGCCGACCCGCACGGGCTTGGGCGCGCCGATCAGGGCCTCGATATAGCGCGCCTGTTCGTCGGTCTCATCTCCTGGAAGGCCACGGCGAACATCTTCCATCGGATATTTCGACAGCAGCGCCACGCCATTATAGGTCTTTTGCCCATGGACGGCGACATTATAACCTAAAGATTCAAAGGCTTCAGATGGAAACTTCTCGTCGACACACTTGATTTCTTGCAGGCAGGCGACGTCGGGATTGGCCTCTTTGAACCAGTCCAGAACCCCTTCGAGGCGGGCATTGATTGAGTTGACGTTCCAGGTGGCAATACGCATGTCGGCCTTCTTGTCCGGTCAGGGCCGGGCCAGGGTCAGGTTAGATGGAGAAGCTGACGCCGCAGCCGCAGCTGGACTTGGCGTTGGGATTGCGGACCCGGAACTCGGCGACGGCCAATTCATCCACAAAGTCGATCTCCGAGCCAATCAGCAGCTCGAGCGATACGGGGTCGATCAGGGCCACAGCCTCATCGCATTGGATGCGCAGGTCGTCCTCTTCGGCCTGTTCGATCAGGTCGAAATTGTACTGAAAGCCAGAACAGCCGCCCGCATCGACGGCGACGCGCAACATCAAGCTGCGGCCTTCGCTGGCGCTCAGGGCCTTGATCCGGGCAGCGGCAGCCGGTGACAGGGTCACGGGCAGGGACGGCTTGCGGGCCGAGGGCAGGGTAATTGTCGCGGTGACCATGGCCGTTTATGGACTTTTCGAATGCCGGATAGGCGAAAGTGGTTCGTAACCTCTATATGATAACTCAAATTCGCCCAACAACGGGGCGTTATGTGGAAATATTTGATGGGCGCGGATTTGAGCGATCCATCTGGAAACCCAAATGGCGATTTTTCATCCCCCTGCGCGTGTCCTCTTTGCTGAAAACCCTGACCATTCCAAGGGCCGCCGGTTCAAGGAAGAGGAGAGCCGCACGCGAACGCCCTTTGCCCGCGACCGGGACCGGATCATCCACGCCTCAGCCTTTCGCCGACTGAAGGAAAAGACGCAGGTCTTTGTCGCCCATGAGGGCGATCATTTCCGCACCCGTCTGACCCACTCGCTGGAGGTGGCGCAGGTCGCGCGGTCCATCGCCACGGCCATGGGGCTGGATGCCGATCTCAGCGAAACCATCGCCCTAGCCCATGACCTTGGCCACCCACCCTTTGGCCATGCGGGCGAAGATGAGCTGCAAAAGGGCATGGAGCCCTATGGCGGCTTTGATCACAATGTCCAGACCTTCCGCGTGGTTGCCAAGCTGGAGCACCGCTATCCCGACTTTGAGGGCCTGAACCTAACGTGGGAGACGCTGGAGGGTATCGTCAAACATAATGGCCCCGTGATCGATAAGCTCAGTCGCCCGTCTTGGAGCGCTATCGCTGAGTTCAATGCCGACTATGATCTAGGCCTTGGGACATGGGCCTCGGCAGAAGCGCAGGTCGCGGCCTTGGCCGATGATATTGCCTACAATAACCACGATGTTGATGACGGCTTGGCGGCGGGCCTGTTCCAGATCGAGGAACTGCTCGACATTCCCTTGATTGGCCCAGAGTTGCGCGCCGTTCAGGCTGAACGTCCGGGGCTCGATGATCGTTTGACCCGGCTCGAGGCTGTGCGCCGTATGATCGGGGTGATGGTCAATGACGTGATGGCCGAGACCCAGCGTCGGGTCATCGCGGAGAAGGTGGATTCGCCCGACGCCGTTCGGCACATGTCGCGCGCTCTGGTCGCCTTCTCCGCCGACATGGCCGAAGATCTGGCCGTCCTGCGCGCCTTCCTCCACACCCGCATGTATCACCACTGGCGCGTCAATCGCACCCGTAGCCAAGCACGCCGTATCCTTGCCGACATGTTCCAGCTCTTCATGGAAGAGCCTGAC
>CANKPO010000263.1 GCA_947484535.1 Caulobacteraceae bacterium | reverse complement strand
AGATAGGTGGTGCCCAGATAGGTATTGACCCGCACATAGTCCGGCATCTGGTCAGGCTCGCGCAGCAAGGCGATCTTGTTGGACTGGATATCGGTATTGAGGTCCAACTCGCCGCTCTTGACCCGCTTTTGCGCCGAGTTGGCGTCGGTTGTGGGATAGTAGTTGATCTGGTCCAGACAGACCGTGTCGGCCTCATAGAATTTGGGGTTCTTGACCACCATCACCCGGTCGCCGAGTTTCCAAGAGACCAGATTGAACGGCCCATTGCCGACGAAATGTTCGGGGCGGCTCCAATCATCGCCCCACTTTTCAACCACGTGCTTGGGCACCGGATACATCGAATTGTGCTTGGCAATTTCGGGCAAGAAGGGGGCGGCGTGGTTTAGGCGAATTTCGAGGGTCAGGGGATCGATGGCCCTCACGCCCAAGGCGGTCAACGGCATCTTATTTTCGTTCACCGCTTGGCCGTTCTGGATGATGTAGAGCAGCGAAGAATAGGACGAGCCGGTCTTGGGATCCATGATCCGGCGAAGCGCATAGACGAAATCATCAGCCGTCACCGACGCCCCATCAGACCATAGGGCGCGGCGCAGATGAAAGGTCCAGACCTTGCCGTCGGCCGAGGTTTCCCAATGGGTGGCCATGCCCGGAATGGCATTACCGGCCTGATCTTCTTGGGTCAGACCCATGATCAGGTCGCCAATGATGCGGTTTTCCCACGTGCCTTGGGTCTTGTGCGGATCCAGAGAGACCGGATCATTAACATTGCCCGCCTCGAGGCAAAGCTTGCCCTCCGGGCACGGTGCGCGCACGGCCTTGGGCTGACCACAGCCGCTCAGCATTAAAGCCGCCACAAAGACAAGGAACAGATTGCGCAACACGCTTAAGGCCTCTTCAATGGTGCCGGACCGAGTCTCGGACAGGGGTGAACAGATGACATTCTATCACAGCAGCACAAACACAGCGGCCCTTCGTGCATGGGCACTGGGCGTTGGCAGTTTGACCATGGCGCTGGCTCTGGCCTCGCCCACCCTGGCGGCCGATGTGAAGGCCAAGCGGGCGGCGGCGTTCCAAGCGGTGCTGGATTGCCGCGCGACGACGGATGCGGCGGCCCGGCTGGCCTGCTTTGATGCGGCGGCCTCCAGTCTGGATCAGGCCGAAACCAAAGGTGACATCGTGGTCATTGACCGCGAGCAGGCGACCACGGCCCGCAAGCAGGCCTTCGGCTTTGAACTGCCGTCCTTGGATATTTTCGACAAGGTCATGCCCAAAGAAGATCTGGACAAGGTCACCGTGACCCTGAAAGAGGCCTATAGGGGCAAGGACGGCAAGTGGGTGATGGTGCTCGAAGACGGCGCGGTCTGGCGTCAGATCGATGCTGAGAGCCCCTTCAACGCCCCCCGTGCAGGATCGACCGTCAAGATTCGCCGTGCCGCCCTTGGCAGCTTCTTCCTCAATATAGACGGCCAGACCGCCATTCGCGCCCAACGCAGCCGCTAGGGCCAAGGGCGCGGGCTCAGCGGTCCTTCGGGTCAATGGCATCACGCAGCCCGTCGCCGATGAAGTTGAAGCACATCAGTGTCGCAACCATAGTCACAGACGGGAAGATCAGCAGCCAAGGCGCCGCTTCCATATCCTGCGCCCCTTGCGAGATCAGGGTGCCGAGCGAGGTCAGGGGCTCTTGAACCCCCATACCGAGGAAGCTGAGGAAACTTTCGGCCAAGATCACAGCGGGGATGGTTAGGGTCACATAGACCACCACCGGCCCTAAGAGGTTGGGGACAATGTGGCGGGTGATGATGGCCTGGTCAGACAGACCCGCCGCGCGCGCCGCCTCGACAAATTCTTTTTGCTTTAGAGACAGGGTCTGACCGCGCACGATCCGCGACATGGTCAGCCACTCGACCGCGCCGATGGCCAAGAAGATCAGGATGATGTTGCGGCCAAAGGTGACCATCAGCAGGATCACGAAAAAGATGAAGGGCAGGCTGTAGAGAATATCGACAAAGCGCATCATCAGCTCGTCAATGCGACCCCCCAGATAGCCCGCCGTCGCGCCCCAGATCACGCCGATCACCAGCGACACCGCCGTGGCCACCACACCGATGGCCAAGGATACCCTGAGGCCCACCAACAACCGCGCCAGAAGGTCTCGGCCCAGAGAGTCAGCGCCCATCAGATGGCCAGCGGTCAGGGGCGGCGCCCAAACATCGTTCTTATTGATCTGGTCATAGGTAAAGGGGGTCAGGAAGGGTCCGACAATGGCCAACAGGACCAACCCCAGTAACAGGCCCATACTGATCGTCGCGGCCCGATTGGCCAGAAGGCGGCGGCGCGCATCGTCCCAGAGGCTGCGCCCCTTGACGGCTGCGCGCTCCATGGTCTGGGGGCCCTGATGGGCGGCCGGGGTCAAGCTGAAGCCCTGGCTCATGACAACCTCACGCGCGGATCAAGCATGGCATAGGCAATATCCGCCAGCAGATTGAGTAGCAGGATCAGTCCGGCATAGACAATCACCACCCCCATCACCACCGTATAGTCCCGCTGCAGCGCCCCGATGACGAAGCTCTTGCCCAGACCCGGCAGGCTGAAAATCTTTTCGATCACGAGCGACCCGGTCAGCAGACCGGCGCAGGCCGGGCCCAGATAGCTGACCAGCGGCAAGATCGCGGCCCTCAGCCCATGGCGAAGGACGATACGGGTCTCGGACAGGCCCTTGGCGCGGGCGGTGCGGATATAGTTGGAACGCAAGACCTCGATCATTCCGGCGCGGGTCAGGCGCGAGATGATGGCGATCTGCGGCAGGGCCAGAACCGCGACCGGCAAGATCAGGCTGCGTATGCCGTTCAAGCCCGCCGTCGGCAGCCAGCCCAGCTTGGCCGCAAAGACGAGCACCAAGAGCGGCGCGGTAACAAATGTCGGGATACAGACCCCCAGAACGGCAATGGCCATGGTCACATTGTCGATCATCTGATTTTGCCGCAAGGCTGCGATAATCCCTAGCCCAATCCCCACCAGACAGGCCAAGGTCAGGGCCGACAGACCAATGACGGCGCTGGTGGGCAGGCCTTCGCTGATCAGTTCAGCAACCGACTTGTCCTTATATTTCAAGGATGGCCCCAGATCACCCTGCAGGACATTGCCAACATAGGCGACATATTGCTCGCCCAAGGGCCGGTCCATACCGTACTTGGCCATGATGCTCCGCTCGACCTCGGGCGGCAGCTTGCGATCGGAGTCAAACGGGTTGCCGGGCGCAGCGCGCATCATGAAAAAGGCCGCCGTGACCACCAGAAAAAGGGTCGGGACAGCCACCATCAGACGACGAAGCAAAAAGCGGAACATTCAACAATCCATTTTACCGGTATAGTGACCGGAAACCTGCGGCGAAGGTTT
>CANKPO010000262.1 GCA_947484535.1 Caulobacteraceae bacterium | reverse complement strand
ATTGAGGCCTTTGTCGCCTGCGCGGGCCATCTTCGGGCGCAAGGCCTGTCCGCCCCCCTGATCCATGCGGCCGACCCCACCCAAGGCCTCGCTGTGTTGGAAGATCTTGGTGACGATCTCTTTGTCCATAAGGTCGCGGGCGGTATGGCCGAGGCCGACCTCTATGGCCCGGCAATCGACGCTCTGGTGCGCCTGCACGAAGCCCCGCCGCCTGCGGTCCTTCAGGCCGATGGGCAAAGCTGGCCGCTGCTGGCCTATGACGATCTGGCGCTCAAGACCGGCTGCAATCTGTTCCTCGACTGGTGGCCGAAATTTGCCAAGACTGCGGCCTATTCCCAAGATGCCACCGCCGAGTGGGAAGACCTGTGGGCACCGATCCGAGCCCGGGGCGAGGCGGGGGCCAGCGTCTTTACGCACCGGGACTATCATGCCGAGAACCTGCTCTGGCTACCTGCGCGCCAAGGCGTGGCGCGAGTCGGCATGATCGATTTCCAAGATGCCCTTCGCGCCCATCCGGCTTGGGACCTCCTATCCCTGCTGCAAGATGCGCGGCGCGACATTGATCCAACCCTCGAGACGGCCATGCTCGAGCGCTATTTCGCCGCCCGGCCCGGCATCGATCGGCAGGCCTTTTTGCGGGATTATCGCGGGCTTGCCGCCCTCAATGCCAGCCGCATCCTGTTCATCTTTGCCCGGCAGGTCGCGGGCTTTGGCAAGCCCCGCTATGTCGATTTCATGCCCCGAACCTGGCGCTATCTGGAGCGCAATCTTGCCGACCCGGCCATGGCCCCCTTGAAGGCCTGGTTTGATCGCCACGTTCCGAACGAGGCGCGGGCATGAGCGCGCCCTTTTCCAAAGCGATGGTCTTGGCCGCAGGCCTTGGCACCCGCATGAGGCCCCTGACCAATGACCGGCCCAAGGCGCTGGTCGAGGTGGCGGGTAAGCCCCTGATCGACCATATGCTCGACCGGCTGGCTGAGGCGGGCGTCACCACCGCTGTGGTCAATGTCCACGCCTTTGCTGATCGCTTAGAAGACCATCTGAAGGCCCGCACCATCGCTCCAACCCTGCTGATCTCGGACGAGCGATCCGAGGTTTTGGAAACCGGCGGCGGTCTGCGTCTGGCCCGCCCCCTGCTGGGCGATGACCCGATCTTTGTGGCCAATATCGACTCGGTCTGGCGTGAGACCGGCCCCTCGCTTGTAGAGGCTCTGAAGGCGGCTTGGGATCCAGAGCGTATGGATGTGCTCTTGGCATTGGCCCCGCTCGACCGATCCATCGGCTTTGATGGCCTGGGAGATTGTTTCATTGCCGATGACGGTGCCCTAACCCTTCGCGGTACCGCCCCGAGCGCGCCCTTTGCCTATATGGGCCTGCACATCACCAAGCCTCAGATCGTCGATGAGGGTCCGGAAGGGGCCTTTTCGCTGTTTCCGCTCTGGCGAGACCTTGCAGCCAAGAAACGCTTATTTGGGGTTGTGCTCGATGGGGATTGGATGCATGTGGGAGACCCTGTCTCTCGCGATCAGGCCGAGGCGCGCCTGACCCTCACCCCCTCTTGAGGCCGACCCGATGACGTCCTTTCTGGACCAGAGCGGACCCCGATGGTTCACAATCCCGGCCCATCGGTCCTTCGTCCGCGATCTGGCCAGCGGGCTCTATCTGGCGCTGGGACAGGGACATGACCCTGCGGCCCTCTCCGAAGCCATTGTCCTAACCCCGACCCGTCGCGGCGCGCGCGCCCTGTCCGAAGCCTTTGTCGAGGCCGCTGGCGGCAAGGCCGTGCTCCTGCCCCAGATCCGCGCCCTTGGCGATCTGGAGGCCGGGGAACCCCCGTTCGAGCCCGGCGATCTGGCCCTCGACCTACCCCCTTCAGTCAGCCCCTTGCGTCGCCGCTTTGAGCTGGCGCGGCTGGTCCTTGACCATTCGGAGATGATCGGGCGAACGCTGGACGCCTCATCAGCCATGGACCTGGCCGATGCCTTGGCAGGCTTTTTGGACAGTGTGCAGATCGAAGAGGTCGCCGACCCCTCGCGCCTTGACGCCTTGGTCGAGGGTGAATTGGCCCAGCACTGGCAAGCCTCAGCCCGGTTTCTCAAACTGGCCGTCGAGGCCTGGCCCAAGCGGTTGGAGCGCTTAGGTCTATCGGACGTCGCCACCCGGCGGGTGGCCCTGCTGCGAGCCCTACGCCAACGCTGGCTCGACCATCCGCCGCAAGGGGTTTTGGTCGCGGCTGGCTCGACCGGAACCGCCCCCGCTACCGCAGAACTGTTGGCCGTGATTGCTCAGGTTCCGCAGGGCGCGGTGGTTCTACCCGGTCTGGATAGGGACCTTGCCGACGATGCTTGGCGACAGGTCGGGGAACAGCATCCGCAAGGAGCGATGAAGCGGCTTCTCGAGCGGGCGGGCCAAGAGCGCCAGTCGGTTCAGGTCTGGCCCGTGCCGACCGATCAGGACGATGAGACTCGCGGCCAATGGCGCCGGCGCCTGATCAATGAGGCCCTGCGCCCCGCCGAGGCCACGGCAGACTGGCTCGATCAGATCGGTGCCCTGCGCGAAGAGGGGGCCAAGGCCGGTCTGGACCCGATCCTTGAAGGGCTCAAGGGCCTTAGCCTGATCAAGGCGCGCACGGAAGAAGAAACGGCCACAGCCGCAGCCCTCTTGCTGCGCGAAACGCTGGAGACCGAAGGGCGCACGGCGGCTTTTGTCACCCCCGATCAGGGCTTGGCGCGGCGCGTCTCGGCCAAGCTGTCACGCTGGGGCATTGAGGCAGACAGTTCCGCAGGCTCGCCCCTGTCAGGATCACCGGTCGGGATCGTCATTGCCCTGACCGCCCAGTTGGCCACCGCCAAGGTCGATCCGGTTCGGCTCTTGGCGCTCCTCAAGATGCCCTTTGTCAGGCTCGGATTGGAAACCGAGGCCTATGAGCGCGCGCGGCGTGACCTCGAACATCTGGCCCTGCGCGGAGCCCATCCCCATAGCTGGGAGGCGTTAGAGGCCAAGATTGCCAAATCCGCCGAAACTGACAAGCGCCCCGAGACCAAGCCGGACCCAGAGGCCGATGAACGCCGCCGCCAGCGCGCGGACCGAGCGCAGGACCTGCTCGAGCGGTTGAATCTGGCGCTGGAACAGGCGTCGGCACCGTTCACGGGGGATGAGGCCGCGAGCCTGTCGCAGGCCGTGGAAGCTCTGGTCCACGCCATTGATCAGCTTACGGACGATCCAACGGCGTCAAGCACCGTTTGGGCCGGAGCCACGGGTGAGGCAGCGGCGGCCCTGTTGGCCAATCTGATCCGAGAGAGCGACGGCCTGCCAACCGTGACCGCCAAACAGTCCGCAGCCCTGATCGAGCGCTTGCTGGCCGATGAGACCGTCCGTACGGGCGGCGCCACCCATCCACGTCTGCGCATCCTCGGAGCCAT
>CANKPO010000261.1 GCA_947484535.1 Caulobacteraceae bacterium | reverse complement strand
ACCACGACGGCGTCAGAGACGGCGGGATGTTTCTTCAGCGCCTCTTCGACCTCTTCAGGGAACACCTTCTCGCCGCCGGTATTGATGACCTGCGAGCCTCGGCCTAGAAGCTTCAGTTCGCCGTCGGCCTCGACCTCGGCAAAGTCACCGGGGACGGACCAGCGTTCACCCTCGAACATCCGAAAGGTCTTGGCCGATTTTTCGGGGTCCTTGTAATAGCCGACCGGGATGAAGCCGGTGACGGCAACAAGGCCGCGTTCGCCAGATCCGGGTGCGACCCGCTGGCCCTCTTCGGTAAAGACCGCGACCGTGGGACCCAGAACGAAGCGGGCGGTCTGGACCTCTGCTCCGGCCGCTGAGGTCGACCCGCCAAGGCCGACGGCTTCGGAAGAGCCAAGGCTGTCATAGAGCATAGCGCCGGGAATATGGGCCAAGAGGCCTTGCTTGTTTTCTTGGCTCCAGACCGCGCCAGAGGACGAGATGAGATTGACGCTGGATAGGTCCCAACGGCCCGGATTGGCATTGAGACAGTCGAGCATGGGCGAGGCAAAGGCCGGGCCGACAATGACCACGGTTGAGGCCTGCAGCCGCTCGACCTCGTTCCAGAGCTCTCCCGGATCAAACTTGCGCGACGGCAGGGACGCGACGCTGCCCCCCATATTGAGGGTAATGAAGGCCGAGAACTGGCCGGTGCCATGCATGAGCGGGCAGGCGACCAGTTGGCGAAAGGGCGAGGGCTCATCGGGGTTTGTCAGTCGGTCGGCGGCATCCTCGACGCGCTCTAAGGGCGGGACCTCAAGGTTGGCATTGCCGCCCGCGCCCAAGACATTGAATAGGTCATCTTGGCGCCACATGACGCCCTTGGGCATGCCGGTGGTCCCGCCGGTATAGAGTAGAAGCAGGTCATCGCCGCTGCGACCCCACGGGGCCATGGCGCGGGGTCCTGCCTGCTCGGTCAGGGCTTGGTAATCCTTGGCCCAGCTTGGCACGACAAAGCCTGCCTCGGGTGCACAGACCCAGAGCTTGACCTTGGTCAGTCGGCCCCGAATCTCTCCGACCACGGGGGCGAAGGAGGCATGGAACACCACGGCCTCGGCATCGGCATTGTCGAACAGATAATAGAGCTCCTCGGCCCCATAACGGTAGTTGGTATTGACCGGGGCCATGCCCGTCTTAAAGGCGGCAAAGTAGGTTTCGAGATATTCCGGGCCATTATAGAGGAAGGCCGCGACCTTGGCCTGATGACCCATGCCTGCGGCCAAAAAGGCGCGGCCAAGCGCGTCGGCATGCTGGTTGAACCCGCCCCAAGTCACGATGCGCTCGCCCTGAACCAGGGCCGGACGGTTCGGGGTCTTGGCGGCGATAGCCTCCCAGACATCCGCAAAATTCCATGCGCTCATGATGCTCACTCCCCTTGGTTTTATCTTTGTTTGGGATGAGTTAGCGGTGATCAGGTGGGCGGTGTCAATGAGGCTATTGGAGGGTAAAACAAGGCCCCCTTCGTCGCTTCGCGCCACTTCCCCCAGAGGGGGAAGATCGAGGAGTTTTAAATCTTCCCCCTCTGGGGGAAGTACCGGCGAAGCCGGGGTAGGGGGTTATCTCCCCGCGTCATTGCGAGGCGCATCGCGCCGAAGCAAACCAGGGGAACATTCGCTTAGGTCCTAGTCAGACCCCTCGGTTGCTTCGCTGCGCTCGCAATGACGCATTGAGAAAACAAGGCCCTCACCCAACCCTCTCCCGCAGGGAGAGGGCTAAGAACGAAAAGCCCTCGCCCCCTTGGGGGAGAGGGTTGGGTGAGGGGCATTCACGCCCTCGCCATTCATTCAGATCAAGAAAAAGGGCGGGACCCTTGGATCCCGCCCTTCTCATAATCTACGTCGTAGAACGAATAGACTTCCTTAGAAGTCCATGTCGCCCATGCCGCCGCCGGGCATCTGTGGCATGCCACCGCCCTTTTTCGGGGCTTCGACGATCGCGGCTTCGGTGGTGATCAGCAGGCTGGAAACCGAGGCTGCGTCTTGCAGAGCCGTACGCACGACCTTGGCAGGGTCGATGACGCCTGCTTGGACCATGTCGACATATTCTTCAGTCTGCGCGTTGAAGCCGAAGGTCGCAGAGGTGTTTTCCATGACCTTGCCGACCACGATCGAGCCTTCAACGCCGGCATTTTCGGCGATCTGACGGATCGGGGCCTGCACAGCGCGGCGCACGATGGCGATGCCTGCGGTCTGGTCTGCATTGTCGCCCTTCATGCCTTCCAAGATCTTGGAAGCCTTGAGCAGAGCAACGCCGCCGCCTGGGACGATGCCTTCTTCGACGGCCGCACGGGTCGCGTTGAGGGCGTCATCGACGCGGTCCTTCTTTTCTTTCACTTCGACTTCGGTCGAACCACCGACCTTGATCACGGCAACGCCGCCAGCCAGCTTGGCCAGACGTTCTTGCAGCTTTTCCTTGTCGTAGTCCGAAGAGGTCTCTTCGATCTGACGCTTGATCTGACCGATACGGGCTTCGATCGCGTCCTTCTCGCCAATGCCGTCCACGATGGTGGTGTCGTCCTTGGTGATCGAGACCTTCTTGGCCTTGCCGAGCATTTCGAGCGTGACGCTCTCAAGCTTGATGCCCAGATCTTCGGAGATCACTTGAGCGCCGGTCAGGATGGCGATGTCTTCCAGCATGGCCTTGCGGCGATCGCCGAAGCCAGGGGCCTTGACGGCAGCAACCCGAAGGCCGCCGCGCAGCTTGTTGACCACCAGGGTGGCCAAGGCTTCGCCTTCGACATCTTCGGCGATGATCATCAGCGGGCGACCCGACTGGACCACGGCTTCCAGCACAGGAAGCAGGGGCTGCAGGCTCGACAGCTTCTTTTCGAACAGCAGGATCAGAGGCTCTTCGAGTTGAACCTCCATCTTGTCAGCATTGGTGATGAAGTAGGGCGACAGATAGCCGCGGTCGAACTGCATGCCTTCAACGACATCCAGCTCGGTTTCGGCGGTCTTGGCCTCTTCAACGGTGATGACGCCTTCATTGCCGACCTTGGCCATCGCCTTAGCGATCATGGCACCGACTTCAGCGTCGCCATTGGCCGAGATGGTGCCGACCTGGGCGATCTCGTCGTTGGTCGTGACCTTCTTGGAGATCGACTTGATTTCGGCGACGATGGCGATGACCGCCTTATCGATGCCGCGCTTCAGGTCCATCGGGTTCATGCCAGCGGCAACCGACTTCAGGCCTTCGACGACGATGGCTTGAGCCAGAACGGTGGCCGTAGTGGTGCCGTCGCCGGCCTTGTCGTTGGTCTTGGAGGCGACTTCACGGATCAGTTGGGCGCCGAGGTTCTCGAAACGATCGGACAGTTCGATCTCTTTAGCGACCGACACGCCGTCCTTGGTCGAGCGCGGTGCGCCGAAGGACTTTTCAATGACGACGTTGCGGCCCTT
>CANKPO010000260.1 GCA_947484535.1 Caulobacteraceae bacterium | reverse complement strand
GTCTTTGCCCCGGATCAGGTGTTCAACTTCTTGGTCACCTCGTCGGGTGCCATCATGCTGTTCATCTATATTTTGATTGCGGTGGCGCAACTGCGTCTGCGCAAGAAGATCGAGGCTGAAGACCCGTCCAAGCTGCAGATCAAGATGTGGCTCTATCCCTACGGAACCTGGGCGGCGATCGCGGGCATGGTCGCGGTTCTGGTCATGATGGGTGTGTCCGAAAAACATGCCATGGAGCTGTGGGCCAGCGTGCTCGTCACGGCGGTCTTTGGGGTCAGCTACCTGGTCAAGTCCCGGCTACGGCCTAGGTGAAGCGCCCCGCCCATCGCCAATCATAATTTTCCTATCGTAACATTCTTTTCAATCGCGGCGAGACCGTGCCCCATTGCATAAGATGTTCGAACGCTGACAACGGAGCCTTGCTATGACCCGTGAGAATGATCCCCTAGCCGCCCTTTGGATGCCCTTTACGGCCAACCGCGCCTATAAGGCCACGCCCCGCCAACTGGTCGCGGCCAAGGACATGCACTATACGGCAGATGATGGTCGGCAAGTCCTAGACGGCACCGCCGGGCTTTGGGCTGTCAATGCGGGTCACTGTCGCCCCACCATTGTTGAGGCCATTCAAAAGACGGCAGCAGAGCTGGACTTTGCACCGGCCTTCCAACTGGGCCATCCGGCCTCATTCGAGCTGGCCTCCCGCGTGGCGGCGATTATGCCCAAGGGGCTGGACCGGATTTTCTTCACCAATTCAGGCTCTGAATCGGTCGATACGGCGCTGAAGATTGCGCTGGCCTATCAAAGGTCACGCGGCGAGGGCACACGAACCCGCTTCATTGGCCGCGAGCGTGGCTATAATGGCGTGGGCTTTGGCGGCATTTCCGTGGGCGGCATTGTCAATAATCGTCGCCAGTTCGGCACCTTGCTCAATGGGGTCGACCATCTGCCACACACCCATAATCTTCAGCACAATGCCTTCACCAAGGGTCGCCCAGAGTGGGGCGGCCATCTGGCCGATACGCTGGATTCGATCATTGCCCTGCATGGGCCAGAGACCATCGCGGCGGTGATTGTAGAGCCCATGGCCGGATCGACCGGCGTTCTGGTGCCGCCGGTCGGCTATCTGGAGCGGCTGCGCGAGATCACGAGCAAGCATGGCATTGTGTTGATCTTTGACGAGGTCATTACCGCCTTTGGCCGCGTCGGCGGGGCGACGGCGTCTGAAACCCTCGGCGTTATTCCGGATATCATCACCATGGCCAAGGGCCTGACCAATGCGGCCGTGCCCATGGGTGCGGTGGCGGTCAGCCGTCACATTCATGATGGTGTGGTCGAGGGCGCAGCCGACGGGATCGAGCTCTTCCACGGCTATACCTATTCTGGCCATCCCTTGGCGGCGGCGGCGGGCATTGCCGCGCTCGATCTCTATAGGGACGAGGGCATTTTTGAGCATGCCGCATCACTCCACGGCTATTGGGAAGAGGCGGTCCACAGCCTGAAGGGCAAGCGCCACATTATTGACGTGCGCAATATGGGCATTGTGGCGGGCATCGAGCTTGAGCCGCGCCCGGGCGCTCCGACCAAGCGGGCTATGGAACTGTTCCACAAGTGTTTTGATAATGGGCTGCTGGTCCGTGCGACCGGCGATATCATCGCCCTGTCGCCGCCCCTGATCCTGCAAAAGGCCCATATCGACGAGATGGTCGGCCGCATTTCCGACCTGCTCGAAACCGTCGACTAGCCCAGCCAAAGGCCCCGCCCGGACCCGTCTAGAGACGGGCCCCTAGGGCGGGGAGGGGATCATTCGGCCCGATCAAGGCCGAACTGGTTGAGATACCATTTTTGGAAATTGAGGACGCTGCCCTCCTGTTCGGAATAGCGTCCGGGGCGATAGCGGCTGGACATGATGCCAGCCTGATTATTCTCGGTGATCACCTTATCCTGCGTGGTGGTGGCGTGATAACCCCAGATCATCTTGTCGATATCGACCTGATCCTTGGCTGCGCGCCCATCGACCAGCCAGATCATCTCGACGTCCGAGGCCAAAGCGGATCTTGGGGTGAATTGGAACAGGATGGCGAAATGATCATCCGCAACAATCTGGCTAAAGGGACTGAAGCTCAGATGCATCCGGCCGCCATCGGCCTGCGTGCGCTTGCCCATCAGGGGCGCAGGGGCGGTGCCATCTTGGGTCTCAGAGGCCCAGCCCTCCTTGTTCATACGCTGCATCATCAGGCGCAGATGACTGCTGTCGGGGGCGTCATCAATAGTGCCAACGGGACGACCAAGGGCCGCCGCGCGCTCTTCCCAGGCCTTGAGCTGGGGCGCGAAACTGGCGATGGCGTCTGCGGGACCTGAGCTTGGACCCGCCCCCACAGCGACGATCGATTCCGCGCCGTGGATCGAGCAAAATTCAGGGTGGGACGGAACGCAGTGATAGCACTCAAAGAAATTCTCGATGACCAGCTTCCAGTTGGCGGTGGTCGGATAGCTGCCAGCATGGGCAATGCGGGCATCGGCAATGCCGTGATAGTCGAGGATTGGCCCCATATCGCCGAAGGTGGCGTCGAAATCGTCGGGCTCGTCTTCGCTCATATTGATGAAGATCAGGCCGTGGAACAGCCGCACGTGACAGGCGAAAAGACCATTATCGGCCTTGTCAAAATCATCGGCCATCAGGCGCGCTGCGATCAGACGCCCATCCAGGCCATAGCTCCAAGCATGGTAGGGGCAGACCAACAGCTTTTTGTTGCCGCTTTCCTCTGAGCACAGGGTCGAGCCGCGATGGCGACAGACATTGAAAAAGGCGCGAATGGAGGTGTCATTCTCACGAATGACGATGATCTGTTCAGACCCGATCCTGTACAGGAAATAGTCGCCCCGTTTGGGGATGCGCGACACGTGGCCCGCAACCAGCCATTTGCGGCTGATGACCTGATCCATATCCGCCTTGAACACCGCATCGGCGGTGTAAAACTCCTGATCAAAACTATAGCCAACGCGGGTATTGGCCGCGAGGCGACGCATCAGTTCGGCAGAGTGCTCAGTCATTAGATCTTGATCCGTGCATTGGTGGGGTCATAGAGGGGCTTGAGCGAGGCGGTCGCAGGATAGCGCACCCCAGCAATTTCGATTTCATAGTCGTCCGCCTCAATCGGGCCAACAATGCCGCCATCGGCCGCAGTCACATAGCCAAGGCCACAGGCCGCCCCGAGGGTCTGGGCATACATGCCAGAGCGGATATAGCCAGCGATGTGATCGCCCTTCCAGATCGGTTCATTGTGGTAGAGCATCGGCTCTGACGACTTCAGAAGAAATTGAACCAGCTTTTGCTTCAGGCCCTCTTGCTTTTGCTTCAGCAGGGCGTCTCGCCCGATAAAGCCACCGGGCTTGTCCATACGCACGGCAAAACCAAGGCCCGCCTCAAGGGGGGTGTCCTCATCGGTGATGT
>CANKPO010000259.1 GCA_947484535.1 Caulobacteraceae bacterium | reverse complement strand
TGATGTGGAGCTAAGCTGCCATCTGGTCCCCGCCCCGATTGAAGCTGCCGCGCCGGAGCGGGAGAAGCTGGCCGGATGGGGCCTTCGCGATGCGGCGCTGCTGGCCTCGGTCAATGGGCTAGACCTTCCCGCCACCGCCAGCCTGCCCTCGGACGCGATGACCGATTTGGCCAACCGCGCCCTGACCGCATCCCTTGAGGGCGGCACATTTCTGTCCGAGGCGGTCAAGATCGGTGCGGCCCTGTGGTCCGGTGACAAGGCCACTCTGTCCAGTCTTCCGCTCGCCACCCCTGAAACCGCCAAGACCCAGCAGGATCAGGGCCAAGCCCTTCGCCTGTCGCTCGGCCACTATTTGGGGGCCACCTTCCAGTTCGAGGGCGAATGGTACTGGGGCATTGACCGCCTGCACTTCTTAGAAAGCCGCCTGACCCAGCAGGGTCTGGACCGGACCGGCGGCGCGCCCAACTATCCCGCCCATGAGATCACCCTCGGCGCAGTGCCCAAGAGCAAGACCGCCAAGCCGCAGCCCGTGCTGCACGCCTTCATCTCGTTTCGCAGTCCCTATAGCTATATCTGCCTGCCGCGCGCCAAGGCCTTGGCCGATCACTATGGAGCGGAATTACGCCTGCGCTTCATCATGCCGATGGTCATGCGCGGCCTGCCGGTGCCGCGTGCGAAGCAGTACTACATCACGATGGACACCAAGCGCGAAGCTGAACGGGTAGGGCTGCGTTATGGCACCATGGTTGATCCGGTCGGCCTAGGGGTCGAGCGGGGCTTGGCGGTGCTGCACCATGCCATTACAGAAGGGCACGGCTACGACTTTGCTCTGTCGTTCACGCAAGGCGCCTTTGCCGACGGGATCGATGCCACGACCGAGGCCGGGCTAGCGCAGATGGCCAAGCGCGCGGGGGTCAGCGACGCCACCGTCAAGGCCGCTCTGGCCGATGAAAGCTGGCGCACCACGGCCGAAGCCAACCGCGAAGAGATGTTCTCAGGCGGCCTTTGGGGCGTGCCGTCCTTCCGCGTCAATGACGGCGAGGCACGCTGGGGCCAAGACCGGCTCTGGGCCATTGAACAGGACCTGATCGCGGCCCTCTGACCCAGAAAAAAGGCCCCTGCTTGCGCAGAGGCCCTCAATCCTAATCAAGCGTCTAGATCTTACATGCGCTCGATGATGATGGCAGGAGCCATACCGCCAGCGGCGCACATGGTGACCAGACCACGCTTGAGGTCGCGGCGCTCCAACTCATCCAAGATCGTGCCGATCAGCATGGAGCCGGTGGCACCGATGGGGTGACCCAGAGCCATAGCGCCGCCGTTCACATTGACCTTATCGCGGTCAAGTTTCAGGTCGCGGATGAACTTTTCAGCCACCACGGCGAAGGCTTCGTTGATTTCCCACAGATCGATATCGTCCACGGTCAGACCGGCCTTGGCCAGAGCCTTGCGGGCCGCAGGAACCGGGGCGTTCAGCATCAGGGTTGGGCTGTCGCCCATATTGACCGAGGTGATGACGCGGGCGCGTGGCTTCATGCCATGCTTGGCGGCATAGGTCGGCGAGGCCAGCAGCAGAGCGCCAGCACCGTCCACAACGCCGGACGAGTTGCCCGCATGGTGGATGTGCTTGATGTCGAGGCCGTTATGGACCTGCAAGATCAGCTTGCGATAGGTCGTGCCCTTATCGTCGAGCGGGAAGTCGGCCATGGCCTCGAACGAAGGCTTCAGCGCGGCCAGACCTTCGCGGGTGGTCTGGGGACGAGGGAACTCTTCGCGGTCGAGCGCCAAGGTGCCATCTTCATGATAGACGGGCACCAGGCTCTTATCGAAGCGGCCTTCGGCGATGGCGACGGCGGCGCGGCGCTGGCTTTCGAGGGCCAGATCGTCCACGGCTTCGCGGCTGATGCCTTCCAAGGTCGCGATCGCGTCAGCGCAGACGCCTTGGTTGGACTGGGGATGGCTGGCGCGCAGGCGCAGATTGCCACCGTCCATCATGGGCGGGCCGTCATCGCTGGTGCGGCGACCAGCCATCGACATCATTTCGCAGCCACCGGCCACAACCAGATCTTCCATGCCGGCCATGATGGTGGCAGCGGCGAGGTTGACGACGGTGATGCCCGAACCGCAGAAACGGTCGAGGGTCACGCCGCTGGAGCGGACATCATAGCCCGCGTCCAGAGCCGACATGCGGCCCATATCGCCGCCCTGAGGGCCGCGCTGCGAGCTACAGCCCCAGATCACATCGCCGACGTCGGCGGTGTTGAGATTGTTACGCTCCTTCAGCGCCTTCAGGACCGTGGCCCCCAGCTGCTGAGGGTGAATGTCGGCGAGTGCGCCCTTGCCGACCTTGCCAATACCGCGTGGGGTGCGGCAGGCGTCGATGATCCAAGCTTCAGTCATGGTTCTCTCCCAGTTTTAAGTCTTAAGATTGAAAAGGACGGTCTAGCCCTTTTTGGCGGTGAAGGCGGCGATCCGGGCTTGCATGTCCGGCCCAACGCCCTCGTTTTGATAAACCTCGTAGGCCAGACCCGCCGATAGGGACAGGCCGTCCGTCCCGGTGAGCAGGCGCTTATTGGCCCGGTGGCTGAAGGACGAATTGGCCAGCACCTGATCGACAAAGGCCTCAACGGCTTCAAAGAAACCTTCGTCGGGAAGGCACTGATTGGCAAGGCCAATGGCGGCGGCTTCTTGGCCGCTTAAGGTCGCACAGGTCAGCATCATCTCCATGGCCTTGGCTTGGCCGACGCGGCGCGGCAGCCGCTGGCTCATGCCCCAGACGGGGGTCAGGGCCCATTTGGCATGGGTATCTGCAAACTTGGCATTGGCCGAGGCGAGGATCACATCACCGGCCAAGGCCAGTTCCAGCGCGCCCGTATAGCAATGGCTGTGAACCGCCGTGATCACCGGCTGAGGCAGATTGGCTAGACGCTCGATGACATGGGATTGGAAATTGGCGCGGGGCAAGCGCTCGCCCTTGGCAATGTCGCCCAGATCGTGCCCCGCCGAGAAACAGCGGCCCGCGCCGCGCAGCACCACACAGCCGATCTCGTCGGTCTGCTGTTCCAGCGCCGCCAGATGGGCATTCAGATCTTGGAAGACCTCGACATTGAGGCTGTTGAGCTTGTCGGGCCGGTTGATGGTCAAGGTGGCCATGCCGCCACGATCCTGTCTCAATACGGTCTCGCCCATGGTCTTTTTGCCTCCCTGACGCTGTGCCGGGTTATCTCCCTGATCAGCGATTATCTACTGTTCCCAATCCCAGCCAATTGTCCAGCCGTGCCGTCACGTCAAGCGATGGCTTTCGTTGCAGAACTTCACCCATTTCAGTCACGATCGCCTGAACCCCGTCAAAATAACCCAAGACAGGCCCCGGTCCGGTCGATAATCAATCTCCACCCTATTGGAGCTTGCCATGACCGACCAGACTGCTTCGCCGCCTAAAGACGCCCTGTCTC
>CANKPO010000258.1 GCA_947484535.1 Caulobacteraceae bacterium | reverse complement strand
ATGGCCTTAGCGTGCTCTGGCGCATCGCGCACACCGAGCAATCCGCCATGAACCACGGGGTGGAGCGTCTTGACCCGGCCATCCATCATTTCAGCAAAACCGGTCAGTTCGGACACATCCTTGACCGGCAAACCCGCCGCCGCGATCGCTGCCCGCGTTCCGCCGGTCGAGACCAGTTCAACGCCTAGCGCCGACAGGGCCGTCGCCGCTTCGATCAATCCGGTCTTGTCTGACACGGACAGGAGCGCACGGCCAATCTTGGCGCGGCCAGGTGCGGCGGGATAGGCTGGAGCGGACATGACGAGGGCCTTCGGTCAGGGGCGGATCAGTGCGCGCCTGCTAGCACGGACAGGCCTCCGAATGAACCCTAAGACTATGGCTATCGCGGATCTGGCTGGAACCCCGGCTCCAGACCCATCAAACCTTCAATAACCGCCTGCTCATTGCGCGATTGCGCCGCCGCCATCAGGCCGTCAAAGGCCTCTTGCAGGTCCGACCATTGGGCGGGGTCTGTACGGGCTGCCATCACCCCATCTGCAAGGGTCTGACGGACATCTTCGGCGGAATAGAACACCTCTTCATAGAGCTTTTCGCCAGGTCTCAGACCCGTATGGGTCAAGGCAATATCCTTATCGGGTCGCAAGCCATGCAACTGGATCATGCGCCGGGCCAGATCTTCAATCCGAACCGGCTCGCCCATATCCAGCACATAGACTGCCGCCGAACCGGGCTCTTGCGGCAAGGCAGCGGCCTGCAGCACAAGACCGGCAGCCTCCTGAACGGTCATGAAATAGCGAACCATGTCGGGGTGGGTTAGGGTCACAGGCCCGCCGGCCGCGATCTGGCGTTCAAAGAGGGGCACAACCGAGCCTGTGGACCCCAAAACATTACCAAACCGGACAATAGCGGCCTTAGCCTTGCCACCGACCATGAGAGCCTGAATGGCCCGTTCCGCCGCCCGCTTGGTTGCGCCCATGACATTGGTCGGATTGACCGCCTTGTCGGTGGAGATGAACACAAAGGCTTCGGAAAGATCCCGCGCCAGCCGCGCCACCTGCACCGCACCGCCCAAATTGGTCATGACCGCTTCGGAAGGATTGGCCTCCATCAGCGGAACATGTTTGAGCGCGGCGGCATGGACAACCACCTGGGGCCGTTCGCGGGCGAACAGCTCGCTCAAGCGGCCCTGATCGCGCACATCACCAAGCTCGACGCTCCACGGCACCCCAATGCCCGATTCGGTGAGTTCGCGATCGATGGCGTAAAGATTATATTCCGAGGCATCAAAGAGGATGACCCGCTCTGGCCCATAGTTGAGAATTTGCCGGGTCAGTTCAGACCCAATGGTCCCGCCCGCACCCGTCACCAAGACTCGCTTACCCGCCACCAGATCAAGGGCGCGAATCGGATCGAGCACACGCGGGGGACGACCCAGAAGGTCGGCGGCCTGAACCGGGGCAAGCGCGGCGGCTCCTCCGACCATTGACCGTGCCCGCGCCACCCGCACCCCGGCCTCACCCGCCGCGGCGACGACCTGCTCCAGCAAGGCCCGGCTGGGCCTTGGATCGACAACGACGACCTGAGGCAACTGGACATCGCGCTCAGACAGGCCGCGCAGAATAGGGGTCAATCGGCCAAGCGACCCCAGAACCGGTCGACCATCAATGGTGCGACCGGCACCTCGGTTATCGGGGGTGACGAGACCGGCAATACGCATCGGCAGCGCCGCACGGCGGTTCTCTCGTAGAAAATCTGCCGCGTCCTGTTCGGTGCCCACCAGCACCATAGCCGGGGCCGTGCGGTCTTCCAGCGAGAGGGCCGCGCGAACATCACCGCTCGCCAAGCCGCTGGCCAGGACCCGTCCAAAGCTTATGAACAGGACGGCCAAACCGATCACCAGAACCGGAGCGGAGCGGGGGAAATCAACGAGCCTATTGACCAGAAACAGCAGCGGCAGGACCAAGACACTGGTCGCGGCCACGGCTTGGGCAATGCGCCAAATATCGTTCAGTGCCGTGAACCGCCAAACCCCGCGATGGAGTTTGAAAAAGGGGAAGACAAAGGCAGCAACCAAGGCAAAGGCCAGAGTCGATTCCCAGATCATGCCATAGGGCGTAGCCTTGGCCTCAAAGCGATAGCGGCCCAAGAGAACCACCGCCATAGCTACTGCCGCCATCAGCAGATCATGGATATAGATCAGCAGGGCAATGTGGCGGACCGACAAAAGGGGGATCTTTTGAAAGGGATCTGGTGGAGTCTCACTCATGTGGAGGGCTCCGCCGCCGCCAATTTCCAACGAATGCGCGTGCGGCCTTGGCGTGTCAGTGGACTGTGAAGAATAACCTTCATACAGCGTCTTGGCCGTCCATCCAGAAAGTGAAAACTGGGCTCGATGGTCACACTGGCCGCGTCATTTCGCAACCACCAGCCACTATTGGACGGACCCATCAGCAAGACACTGCGCCGGTCGCGGGCCAAGGTGGCTCGAACCTGAGGGTGAAGGTGAAAATAGACCCCGACCTCAACCTGCCGCGAGGCGGGGCCACCCGGGGCCAAAGGAAAGACGTCCTCACCGCGCATCTCGTCCAGACGGGTATCTAAGAACAGCCGACGCTCGTGCAGCAGGCCATAGCTATGGACCCAGCCATCATGAACCGCCTCAAGCCAGACCCCAGCCTCGGTTTCGCTGCGGCTACAATCGACCGTCAAGGCAGCCCCATCAAGCCGAACCCCCAAGCGATTGGCTGCCGCGCCCCTTAGAGGCCAACCCGCAGACCCGTCGCCCAGACAGGCGGTCGAACCGCCATCACTCAAGCGCCAAGCTTGGCCTTGCGGCAGGCGTGGGCTCCAGCCGCTATTGGTAATGAGACGCTCGCGTCCGGTTAGAACCTCAATGGCCAAGGGCTGGGCCGTGGCGGTCTGGCTCATGACATCGCGCGCTGGCGCACCCACATCCATCATGACCGTTAAGGTGCGACCGGACATGCGCTGATAGCCTGAATGAAGCGCCTGCTGAGGCTCGCGCGCCTTTGGATCACGGTCCTCATGGGCCCGAGCGGCCGCCACATAGTCTGGATGGCTTTCTTCGCCGCCCTGGAAACAGGCCAGCCGACCGTCTGGCAAGGTGAAAAACCGAACCGCCGCAGTCAGCCGATCAATGGCTCTGGATATCTCAACCGGCGCTGCTAAGCCGCGCTGAGACAGGGCATCATCAAGGGTCAGGAGGTCATAGAGCAGCTCTAATGTGGCTTCGGGCGAGCGCGTGATGTGCCCCCCGTCAGTCAAGACCCGCTTGGGCAACAGACCCGTCAGGATCGACAGGCCCTTGACCATCAGTCGCTCACCGACCGGGCCGCTCAGGGCGGTTCCGGCAATCGCCGCTGCGGCCGCGCGCTCGGCCGCTCTCGGGTCATTTTGGGGCAGGCACAGAAGGTGGCGGGCTTGGCGCGCCACACTGT
>CANKPO010000257.1 GCA_947484535.1 Caulobacteraceae bacterium | reverse complement strand
TCTGAAATGGCCCCGCAGTCCATCAGGTCCAGTAGGGGATCAATCACCATGCCGGACTTGATGCTGAGCTGTTTGCGATCCTTGATCTCATTCATGACCGCAAAGCCCATCTTGCCAAGACCGACCTGAATGGCCGCGCCATCGACAATATAGTCCGCCACATGGCGCGCGATTGTCGCGAAGGTGGGGTCTAGCGTGCCTGGATCATAGGTCATTATCGGCACGCTCGCCTCGACCACCACGTCAAAGCTCGCCAAGGCGACCTTGGGTGAGCGGGCAGGGGCGGGCATATCGGGATTGACGTGGGCAATCTTAAAGACATCGCGCCCAAGGACGGCGGGCTGGAAGTCACAGGAGGTGCCGAAACTACACATCCCATCGGCGTCGGGCGCGCTGACCTGAACCAGAGCGGCATCCAATGGCGTGCGACAGAACCAGCGCCAGGCCTCGCTATAGGCTTGGGGGACCAGAGCAAACCGGCCCTCATCGAAGCTGGCACGCCAATCTGGGCTGACAAAAATGCCTTCACCGCGACTGGTCGCATGAAGTTTGGACCAGTCCGTTTGATTGACGCCCGGAATGGCGGCGCTGACAAAGGTCAGGCCCATAGCAGCCTCGGGGTTCCGACCATAGGCCTGCGCAAAAATAAGCGGCTCCGCCCCAGCCGTGGCGACAAATACCCGCTGGTTTGACCCCGAAAGGCGCTCTGCAAGCAGGGCAATGGCCTGGTCGGCATCAAGGCGGATCATAGGGGCTCCCACGGATCAGAGGCTTGGCTTAGGGTCTAGCGCCTAGGCTCAAACGGTACGTTCAGACCTGTTCATAGCCCGATGAGTGCCAAGCGCCAAGCCAGCGGCGTTCGGGCTCCGTGGCGCTTTGTCACCCCGTGACTGAATTTGGGGGCTGTCTGAGAGGCCTTGGGCGTTTATGGTGGGCTCATGACCTTTACAAACCCCATCATCGAAGCTGGCATTGCTGGCCTTATCGCCCTTTATGATCAACGGGCCGTGACCCCTGTTGAAGCCACCCAAGCCTATCTGGCGCGGATCGAGCGTCTGGGCGGGCCGCTCAATGCCTATACGTCTGTTGATGAGGACGGCGCATTGACCGCTGCGCGGGCAAGTGCCGAGCGATGGGCAGCGGGCGAGCCGCTCTCTGGCATTGATGGTGTGCCCGTCGCGATCAAGGGCAATATCGCCGTGAAGGGTATGCCGCTCCATGCGGGCATCGGAGCCCACCGGGATCGGATCGCCACCGAGGATGCAGCCTGTGTTGCCGCCTTGCGAGACGCCGGTGCGGTCATTTTGGGCATGCTCAACATGCACGAAGGTGCCGTTGGCGCGACCACGGACAATGAGGCCTTTGGTAAGGCGCACAATCCTTATGAGCCGGGCCTCACGGCGGGCGGCTCATCCGGCGGGTCGGGGTCTGCCGTAGCGGCCGGTCTTTGCGCCGGTGCACTGGGCACTGATACCCTTGGCAGCGTGCGTATTCCGGCCAGCTTCTGCGGCGTTGTGGGGCACAAGCCGACCCAAGGCCTGATCTCCATGGACGGGGTGGTGGCCCTGTCTTGGACGCTTGACCATGTCGGCGTTTTGGCCCGCTCGGCTCAGGACTGCGCCTATCTGTTGGCCCATGCGGCGGCGGTGGACGGTGACCTCGCCGAGTCTTTCTCGCAGATTGCCGATCTGGACGCCCTTCGACCCGCTCCCTTTGCGGCGCTTGATCTTGCGCCCTTCGGCGACTTTATCGATCCAGAACTGGTCAAGGCCTATGACGCGGCGATCACTGCGGCGCGCGCCCTAGGATTGGAGATCAAGACCATCAGCCTTGAGGGTTATGATTTCAACGCCATGATGCAACATGGCTATCTGATCATGACCGCCGAAGGGGCTGTGTCGCTGGAGGATGATCTGGCCTCAGGGCCTGATGGCTTCAGTGTTGCGGGCCGTCAGACCTTTGGATGGGGCGCAGCCCAGCCTGCCGCCAGTTTGGCCAAGGCCTACCGCGCCGTTGGCGTTGCCGTGGATCTGGTCAAGGATCTTTTGACCCCCTATGCGGCACTGCTCTTGCCGACAACCCCGGGACCAGCCTTTAGCTTCGACGATGGCGGCGTGGCCCATGTGGCAGATTTTACAGCGCTGGGTGATTTTCTGGGCATGCCGTCTTGCGCAGCGCCCATCGGCGTGACCAAGTCGGGCCTGCCCCTATCGATCCAAGCCTTGGCGTGGGACGATGAGACGGCCTTGGGTCTGGCGGATCTCGTGTCCAACGCAGCCTTGCCCACCTCGACGCCCCAAGCCTTTCGCGGCTAGGGTTAAGCCAGTCTCTTGGTCGGTGCGATAGAGGCGGCCCATCACTTTTGTTCGGGTGGTTTGCCTCGACCGCAAATCAGGTCAATCTTGCGCCTTCAAACGCGCGAAGGATGGCTACGGCCTCATGATTGACCCCGGTATTTCTTCCGACTCTCAGATGGTTAGTGCCTTTGGATCGCTCGAGCGCTCGCTCAGCGCGGCTCCCGTGATCGGCGCGGCCGAACTTGCGGCCCATCTGGCCGCACGGATGTGTCATGACTTCATCAGTCCGGCGAGCGCCATTGTCTCTGGCCTTGATCTGCTCGAAGATCCGACTGCGCAGGATATGCGCGATGATGCCATGAACCTGATTGCCGCCAGCGCAAAAAAGCTGGTGGAACTGCTGGCCTTCACCCGCGTGGCCTTTGGGGCCTCGGCCACGGCCGAAATGTTTGACAGCCGTGCCCTACAGAACCTTACCAACGGTATTTTTAGCCATGTTCGTCCGGAATTGAACTGGGCGGTGACGGCTAGCCAATTGAACAAGCCAGCGGCCCGCACCATCTTGAACCTTGCCCTGATCGGGGCGGGTGCCCTGCCGACGGGCGGCGTTGCCCGTTTGACGGCTGAGGTCGTCGGCGACGACGTTCTGATGGCCGTTGAGGCTGTGGGACCACGGGTTCGTTTGCGGCCTGAGGTTAAGGCGGGTCTCAATGGCGAGCCAAAGGGCGAGGGCGTCGGCGGTCACTGGATCCAAGCCTACTATCTCCATAGTGTTCTGAGTGAAGCGGGCGGGGCCTTGGAGGTGACGGTTGGTGAAGAGCGGGTCGTGGTTCGCGCGCGTGTCGGAGCCTAGGATTTAAGCCGATGGATAAGACCTGCCTTGTGGTTGATGACAGTCTCGCCATTCGCAAGGTGGCCCGCATGATTTTGGAACATCTGGGCTTTCACGTCACCGAGGCCAGCGACGGACAGGAGGCGATGGCCTGGTGCCGCGCGGCCATGCCAGACGCGATCCTCCTCGACTGGAACATGCCGCAGATGTCGGGCATAGAGTTTTTGCGCCAACTTCGTGCCGAGCCTTTGGGTAAAGGGCCAAAGGTCCTCTTCTGTACCGTTGAAAATGACCTATCCCATATCAACGAGGCCCTCAAAGCGGGGGCCAACGAATATATTATG
>CANKPO010000256.1 GCA_947484535.1 Caulobacteraceae bacterium | reverse complement strand
CGTTCCAGATCGGCTTCCAGCGTCTTGAGCGACTCTGCATCGGTCTTGGACACGGACTTGGGCGGGATACGGGCGATCTTGGCCACGATGGCTTCGATCTCCTTGACGCCCAAGGTCTTCTTGCGCTTGGCCTCGGGCACTAGCATCTGCGAGGCACCAGCCTCGTCGATAATGTCGATGGCCTTGTCGGGCAGCTTGCGGTCGGTGATGTAGCGCGCCGACAGTTCGACCGCCGCCTTGATGGCGTCATTGGTATATTTGAGCTTATGGAAGTCCTCGTAATAGGGCTTCAAGCCTTTGAGGATTTTGATGGAATCCTCAACAGAGGGCTCATTGACGTCGATCTTCTGGAACCGGCGCACGAGGGCGCGGTCCTTTTCGAAGTGCTGACGGAACTCCTTATAGGTCGTCGAGCCCATGCAGCGCAGGGTGCCCGAGGCCAGAGCAGGCTTCAGAAGGTTCGAGGCATCCATAGCCCCGCCCGACGTCGCGCCCGCGCCGATCACCGTATGAATCTCGTCGATGAACAGGATGGCGTTGGGGTGAGCCTCCAACTCCTTCATCACCTGCTTGATCCGCTCTTCAAAGTCACCGCGATAGCGGGTGCCAGCCAGAAGCGAGCCCATATCGAGGCTGAAGATGGTGGCCCCATCCAGAACCTCAGGGACCTCGTGATTGACGATCTTACGCGCCAAGCCCTCAGCAATCGCCGTCTTGCCAACGCCCGGATCACCGACCAGCAGAGGATTGTTCTTGGTCCGGCGACAAAGGATTTGGATGGCGCGGTCAACCTCGGCCGAGCGGCCAATCAAGGGATCAACCTTACCCTGACGCGACTTCTCATTGAGATTGACGCAATAGGCCTCAAGCGCCTCGCCTGCGGGCTTGCCCGAAGACTTTTCGCCCTCTTCGCCGTCGCTCGATCCCTTGACGGGCTTGGCTTCGGACGCACCGGGCTTCTTGGCAATGCCGTGAGCAATATAGTTGACCGCGTCATAGCGGGTCATGTCCTGCTCTTGCAGGAAATAGGCCGCGTGGCTTTCGCGCTCGGAGAAGATGGCCACCAGGACATTGGCCCCGGTCACCTCATCACGCCCCGACGACTGGACATGGATCACGGCGCGCTGGATCACGCGTTGGAACCCGGCTGTGGGCTTGGCCTCTTCGCCATCATCGACGATCAGAGATTTCAGTTCCACGTCCAGATAGTTGATCAGGCTCTTACGCAGAGCGACAACGTCAACGTCACAGGCGTTCATCACCCCTGCCGCGTCTTCATCATCAGCGAGCGAGAGCAACAGATGTTCGAGCGTGGCATATTCATGCTTACGCTGGTTTGCGAAGTCTACGGCCCTATGCAGGGTCTCTTCGAGGTTGCGCGAAAACGAAGGCAAAGGCGACCTCTCAATCCTTTTCCATGGTGCACTGGAGCGGGTGCTGATTACGGCGTGCGGTATCGATTACCTGGGCAACCTTTGTTTCGGCCACCTCATAGGTAAAGACACCACAGACACCGATCCCGTGTTGATGAATCTGCAGCATGATCAGCGTGGCGTCTTCGCGCGATTTGTTGAAAAACCGCTCCAAAACATAGACCACGAACTCCATTGGCGTGTAGTCATCATTGAGGATCAGCACACGATAGAGCGAAGGCTTTTGCGTCTTCGGCTTTACCTGCGTGACAACCCCGACGCCAACGCCGTTGTTCTGACCACCTTGCTTACGCTCGGCCATCAACAAAGCTCTCCAAAGCGCCGGGCAACTGTCCCCGGCACCTCTGATTAGATATGGAAACAGCGGCAGTTTAAAAGGGCTAACCGTCACTTCAGCGGTGGATTAATCGCTCAAAGCCCATCTTTCGTCATTTACCCACAAAAAAGGGCCCCAGACGCGGAGGTCTGGGGCCCGATTCTAGCAGGCACCAAGCGGTGCCCTGTGCATTTCGCAATTAGCGAGCCGCTTGCATCTTCTCGACCATAGCCGTCATGCGCGCATTCAAAGGCGTCATGGACTCTTTCACCGAGGCGGCGGCCGTTTCAGACATCTTCGTCATCTGCGCCATCATGGTTTCCATAGACGACTTGGCAAAGGCGGTTTGAAGCTCAATCGCTTCTTGCACGCTCTTGGCCGAGGTCAGCGACTTGGCGGCTGCCACTTGGTTTTCCATCGACTCTTTCGAGAAGGCGATGACTTGAGCGCCAATGGCTTCAGCGCCCTTGGTGGCCGCGGTGACCGAAGCGACAACAGCTTCGAGGTTGTGCTTAGATTGGGCATTGACGTCGTTCAGGGCGGACAGGGACTTTTCGACCTGTTCCTTGAAAGCTGTGCTGCCAGCCGAGGTGAACTGCTCGACGGTCTTCTTCATGGTTTCAGCGCCGTTCGCCATATCAAGTCTCCGAGATGTGCGCGTGATCCGCGCGTTGAATGCAACTGCGATGCCGCAGCGCACCCTGTGAAAGTGCCGAAACCAGACCTTGGCCCGCCTCCGTGAGCATTTAAATGCCATAGGGGCGGAATCGGGTCAAGGATTTTTTGTGCAGTGCACAATATCTGACCCAATGATGGTGCGTCGCAACAATCTTGAAAAATATCAGGCAGATCGACCCAGAAGCCTTTTGTTAACCTAGACGAAACACCCACGAGCACATCATAATGGCTACACGCGCGGCAAGCTGGTCGCCTCTTACCGACGGACATATGTGCATGCTGAAGCAAGCCCGCCGCGCCCTCGCCTCGCTCTGCGCCATTCTGGGCATGACTGCAGGCCTGACCATCACCTCGGCCCAGCCCGCAGATGCGGCATCCATGGCTTCAGAAGCGCGTTATGCCTCCATCGTTGTTGACGCCAATTCGGGCGAAGTGCTCTACGCCAACAAGGCTGATAGCCCGCGTTACCCCGCTTCCATCACCAAGGTCATGACGCTCTACCTTGCCTTCGAGGCCCTATCACAAGGCAAGCTTCACCTGACCGACACAATTGTCGTGTCGCGCCGCGCGGCGGGACAGGCCCCGACCAAGTTGGGCCTTAAGGCTGGTAGCAAGATCACCGTCGACCAAGCCATGCGCGCCGTTTCGGTCAAGTCTGCCAACGACATGGCCACGGCCCTTGCGGAAAAGATTGGCGGATCTGAAACCCGCTTTGCCACCATGATGACCCTTCGCGCCCACGAGCTTGGCATGGTCAACACCCATTTCTCAAATGCGTCGGGCCTGCCCGATAAGCGCCAACTGTCCAGCGCCCGCGATATTGCCATCCTGTCGCGCGCCGTGATGCGCGACTATCCGCAGTACTATTCCTATTTCGGCCAGCGCCAGTTCAGCTTCCAAGGTCAAACCTCTAAGAACCACAATAGTCTATTGGGCAAGATGCCCGGCGTGGATGGCCTAAAGACTGGCTTCACGTCCGCCTCAGGCTTCAATCTCGCGGCTTCTGCGGTGCGCGACAACCGCCGACTTATTGCCGTTGTCCTCGGCGG
>CANKPO010000255.1 GCA_947484535.1 Caulobacteraceae bacterium | reverse complement strand
TGGGTCAATTCGGGCGGTGCGGTCGCGATTACCCCGGACGGCCCGCGCGGCCCGGCCCATGTGATGGCCGAGGGCACACCGATGTTGGCGCGGCTGACTGGCGCGCCGGTGCTGTTTGTCGGTCTCGCCTGCAACCCCTGCATCCGGCTGGGCAGTTGGGACAAGGCCGTTTTGCCTATCCCCTTTGGCAAGGCCGCCATGGTCTGGGACGGGCCGTTCCAGCTTGATGGCAAGATCGATGCAAAGGCCCTAGCGCTCGACTGGGCCGCGCGCTTGACGGCGGTGACTGAGCGGGCCGAGGCGCTTGTAAAATGAGCCGAACCTTGGCTCTGCAGCTCTATCGGCTGGCTACGGCGATCTTCGAGCCCTTTGCTCCGCTCCTGCTCAAGGCGCGGGTCAAGCGCGGCAAGGAAGACGCTGATCGTGTGACCGAACGGCTTGGCTTTTCGTCCCTCGCGCGGCCCGCCGGTCCTCTGATTTGGTTGCATGGTGCCAGCGTTGGCGAGAGCCTTTCGCACCTGCCCCTGATCGATCATCTGCGCCAAGAGCGGCCCGACCTGACCTTGCTCGTGACCAGCGGCACGCGTACGGCGGCGGAGCTCCTATCGGCCAGACTGCCGCAAGGCGTCATCCATCACTATGTGCCCATTGACGCTCCCCGCGCGGTCGCAAGGTTTCTGGACCATTGGCGACCGGACCTTGCCCTGTTTGTCGAGAGCGAGCTTTGGCCGAACCTGATCTTGGCGGCCCGTGAGCGGGGCGTGACCTTGGCGCTTCTGTCTGCCCGCATGACGAAGGTCAGCGCCGATGGCTGGGCCAGATGGCCCAAGACCGCGAAGGCCCTCCTGTCGTCCTTTGATCTCATCCAAGCTCAAGACAGCGCCAGTGCTGAGCGACTGGCGGCCCTAGGCGGGACGGTTCAGGGGTTGGCCAACCTCAAGAGCCTTGCCCTGCCACTCGACTATGATCCTGCAGCCCTTGAGGCCTTGAGCCATGGCGTCGCAGGCCGTGCGGTGGTCCTTGCCGCCAGCACCCACGAGGGTGAAGACGAGATCATGCTGCGGGCCTATGGCGCGATCACCGGCCCCAAGCCTTTGTTGATCCTTGCGCCGCGCCATCCGGAACGTGGGCGAGCGGTGGCAAAACTGGCCAGCGATCAGGGGCTTAGCGTCGCGCGCCGTGCCGTGGCTGAGCCTTTGGCGCCCTCAACCCAGGTCTATGTGGCCGACACCTTGGGCGAGATGGGCCTGTTTTATCGGCTGGGAAGCCTTGCCATCATCGGCGGGTCCTTCCTTCCGGGCATTGGGGGGCACAACCCGCTCGAGGGCGCGCGGCTGGGTGTCACGATGATGTGCGGAGATCAGGTGTTTAATTTCGCCGAAGTCTGTGCCGATATGGAGCGTGCGCAAGGCTTGGTCCTTGTTGCGTCGGAGATTGAGTTGATGAGCGCCCTGAATGACCTGCTGACCCATAGCGCTAAGGCCAAGGCCTTGGGGGCGGCGGCGGCCCGGTTTGCGGCGCAGGATGGCGGACAGATGGCTGCGATCTGGCAGGCCCTGTCGCCCCTCTTGCCGCGCAGTGAGGCGGAGGCATGAGCCTTTCAACACCCCGGTGGTGGTATGTTCGCACCGGCGCACCGGCCCCGATCACCCGAATGCTTCTGCGGCCCCTGTCGTGGCTCTGGGCTTATGTAACAGAGCGGCGCATCAGAAATGCCAAGCCCGGCGACGCGGGTATACCGGTGATCTGTGTCGGCAACCTGACCATGGGCGGTGCGGGCAAAACGCCGGTCGTGCGTGAGCTTCTCTTGCGGCTGACCCATGCCAAGAAGCGCGCCCACGGCCTGGCGCGCGGCCATGGCGGCACGCTGGAAGGCCCGATTCAGGTTGATCCTGACAATCACGATGCCTCAGAGGTCGGTGATGAGCCGCTCATGCTGGCGCAAGATTTCCCGATGTGGGTCGCTCGTAACCGGCTGGCCGGTGCCAAGGCGGCGGCTGCGGCAGGTGCTCAGGTCGTGGTCATGGATGATGGCCATCAGAACCCTGACGTCAAAAAGGCCCTGTCGATCATTGTCGTCGATGGCGAGACGCGCGGTCATGAATGGCCCTTTGGTGATGGCGCCGTTTTCCCTGCCGGTCCAATGAGAGAGCCGCTGCGTCGGGGTCTGGCGCGCGCCGACGCGGTGGTCGTGCTCTTGCCCCATGGCCTGACCAAGGTTGATCCGGACCTCATTGCAGAGTTTGGCGATAAGCCGGTGCTGGTAGCTAGGCTCGAAGCGCCCGCCCCGCCGCCGCGCGGCCCGCAACTGGGCTTTGCCGGGGTTGGTAAGCCTTGGAAGGTCGAGCGTGCCTTAACCGAGGCCGGATGCGAACTGGTCGACTTTGCCCCGTTCCCCGACCATGACCCCTATGATGACGAGACCCTGACCTTCCTCGCTGGTCGCGCGGCCCTGTTTGGTGCGGGATTGGTGACCACGGAAAAGGACTGGATGCGCCTACCCATGCACTGGCGCCTCCGCGTCACCCCTTGGCCCGTCCGCGCGCGTTTTCTGGACGAGGCGGCGGTGGACCGGTTGCTATTGGCGGCGGTGGGGTAGAGCCTAAACAAGGCCCCCTTCGGCCCTTCGGGCCACTTCCCCCAGAGGGGGAAGATCTTGACGCTTTAATTCTTCCCCCCTTGGGGGAAGTACCGGCGAAGCCGGGGAAGGGGGGGCTTCATCCCCACACCTCACCACCGCGTCATTGCGAGGCGCATCGCGCCGAAGCAACCCAGGGGATCATCAATTTAGGTCCGTGTCAGTCCCCTGGGTTGCTTCGCTGCGCTCGCAATGACGCGGTGAGGAAAAGGCCGTAACCCTAACCCGCCGTCTGGTCCCGGCCACGCGCCGTCACTTCCAAGCGGGCTTGAGCCACGGAATCGGCCTTGACGCCGGGATTGTGGGCCTGCGAGACTCGGGCCTCAACGGCCATGGCGTCCTTAAACGACAGGCCAAAGCCCTCATCGATCAGGCTCTTATAGGTTTGGCTGGCCGCTTCGGGCACCGAGGCCATGTCGAGCGCCAGCTTTTGGCACACGGCCAACAGGTCGTCGGCGGCCACCACGCGGTTGATCAGGCCCCAGTCCGACGCGGTGGCGGCATCGAGGAAATTGCCGGTCAAGGACAGTTCCTTGGCCCGCGAAATTCCAATCGCGCGGCTGAGCTTTTGCGACAGACCCCAGCCAGGCATGATCCCGACGCGGGCGTGGGTGTCGGCAAAGCGGGCGTTGGACGAGCCGATCAGCACATCGCAGGCCAAAGCCAGCTCGAAGCCGCCGGTGATGGCCGCGCCATTGATGGCCCCGATGATGGGCTTGGGGCAGGCATCCATGGCCGCGACCGGATTGGCCGCAGGATCGCCGCCGACCGCGCTGCCCAGAGCGCCCTCTTCTTGGCCCAACTCTTTCAGGTCCAGACCGGCGCAGAAGGCGCGGCCCGC
>CANKPO010000254.1 GCA_947484535.1 Caulobacteraceae bacterium | reverse complement strand
CTCATTCAAGAACTGATCAACAACATCGCTAAGGCCTACGGCGGCTATTCGGTTTTGGCCGGCGTGGGTGAACGCACCCGCGAAAGTAACGACCACTATTACGAAATGATCGAGTCGAAGGTGAATATCGACCCGAAGGAAAATAACGGTTCGACCGAAGGTTCGCGCTGTACGCTGGTTTACGGCCAGATGAACGAGCCTCCCGGAGCGCGCGCCCGCGTCGCCCTGACCGGCCTCAGCCAAGCCGAATATTTCCGTGACGAAGAGGGCAAGGACGTTCTGTTCTTCGTGGACAATATCTTCCGCTTTACCCAAGCCGGTTCGGAAGTGTCGGCGCTTCTGGGCCGTATCCCTTCCGCCGTGGGCTATCAGCCAACCCTGGCCACCGAGATGGGCAATCTGCAAGAGCGCATCACCTCGACCAACAAGGGTTCGATCACCTCGGTTCAGGCCATCTACGTGCCCGCCGATGACTTGACCGACCCTGCGCCTGCCGCCTCCTTCGCCCACCTGGACGCCACAACCGTTCTGAACCGGGCCATTTCGGAGCAGGGCATCTATCCCGCCGTGGACCCGCTCGACTCGACCTCGCGCATCCTCGACCCACGCATCATTGGTGATGAACACTATGCCGTGGCCCGCCGCGTGCAGGAGATCCTGCAGCAGTACAAGGCCCTGAAGGACATCATCGCCATCTTGGGCATGGACGAGCTGAGCGAAGACGACAAGTTGACCGTCGCCCGCGCCCGTAAGATCCAGCGCTTCCTGTCGCAACCCTTCCACGTGGCGGAGCAGTTCACCAACAGCCCCGGCAAGCTGGTTCCGCTCGAAGACACCATCGCCTCCTTCAAGGCCGTGTGTGACGGTGAGTATGACCACCTGCCAGAAGCGGCCTTCTACATGGTTGGCGGCATTGCCGAAGCCGTTGAAAAGGCAGAGCGTCTTGCGGCGGAAGTGGCCTAAAGTCGATGGCCAAGCTGCACTTCTCTTTGGTCGCGCCTGAGCGGCAGCTCTTTTCGGGCGATGTTGATCAGGTTGACGCGCCCGGCGCCGAAGGTGACTTCGGCGTTCTGGCGGGCCATGCGCCCTTCATGACCACCCTGCGCGAAGGCACCGTGACCATCACGGACGGCACCACCCGCCGCGCCTTCTCGATCCAAGGCGGTTTTGCCGATGTGACCGGCGAAGGCCTGACCATCTTGGCCGAACAGGCCGTCGAGGCTGAGGTTTCAGCGGTCCACTAGGGCCACCGACCTATCGCGATTAACGAAACCGCCGCTGGAGCAATCCGGCGGCGGTTTTTGTTTGGGAAGGGCTTGCCATAAGTGGGGGCTCCGAACATCTGTGCAGACCCGACAAGATAACTGCACCCCCGCGACAAAAACCCCCTTGCGCGTTGAACCGAAAAAGGGTCTATCGCCCTCGGGCCACGCCTCCCCAACGGGGCGCTGCTCATCTGTAAGGATGGGAAACACAGATATGACAAACCTCGCTAAGCCAGCGATGCGCCCTGCGCGTCCTGAATTTTCTTCCGGACCCTGTGCCAAACGGCCGGGTTGGAACCTGGACCAGCTCTCGAGCGCCGTGCTCGGTCGGTCACATCGTTCAAAATTAGGAAAAGGCCGTCTTAAGGACGCCATTGATCGCACCCGTGCGGTTCTGGGCGTACCTGATGACTATCTGATCGGCATCATGCCGGCCTCAGACACGGGCGCGGTCGAAGCGGCCATGTGGTCGATGCTGGGCGCGCGCCCGGTGCAGATGCTGGCCTTTGAAAGTTTCGGCAAGGACTGGGTGACCGATGTGGTCAAGCAGTTGAAGCTGAAGGACACTGAGGTCCTCGAGGCCGACTATGGCCTCCTGCCTGACCTGACCAAGGTCCGCCCCGATGCGGATCTGGTCTTTACCTGGAACGGTACGACCTCGGGCGTGCGGGTTCCCAATGCTGATTTCATCTCTGCCGACCGTGAGGGGATCACCATCTGTGACGCCACCTCGGCGGCCTTTGCCCAAGATCTCGACTGGGCCAAGCTGGATGTGACCACCTTCTCTTGGCAAAAGGTGCTGGGCGGGGAGGGGGCTCACGGGATGCTGATCCTGTCACCTCGCGCTGTTGCACGCCTCGAAAGCTATAACCCCGCTTGGCCGATGCCGAAGATCTTCCGCCTGACCAAGGGCGGCAAGGTCAACGCCGAGATCTTTGAAGGCGCGACCATCAACACCCCCTCCATGCTCTGCGTTGAGGACTATCTCGACGCCCTGACCTGGTCGGAAAAGATTGGCGGCCTCACCGAACTGCGTCGCCGGGCCGATGCCAATCTTGGTGTCATCGCCGATTGGGCGGCCAAGACCGATTGGGTTGACTTCCTGCCCGTCGATCCTGCGACCCGGTCCAACACCTCGGTCTGTCTGAAGGTGGTGGATGCTCGCGTTGCGGCGCTCGATGCCTCCGCTCAGGCTGATTTTGCCAAGAAACTGGCCAGTCTGCTGGAAAAGGAAGGCGTGGCTCTGGATATTGGTGCCTATCGTGACGCCCCTCCGGGCCTACGCATCTGGTGCGGCGCGACGGTTGAGACGTCCGATCTGGACGCCCTGACCCCTTGGCTCGACTGGGCCTTTGCCAGCGCCGCAGCCGACTCTCTGTTCGCCTAATCAAACCTAAGGCCTCGCCCTGACCTGCCTGTGCGCGCCAAACGCCGAGGCGGGGCGAGGACCGATCCCCCTCATCCGATCATCGGAGATAAAATCATGGCCCCTCGCGTTCTCATTGCTGACCAACTGTCGCCCGCCGCCGTCAAGATTTTCGAAGCGCGCGGCGTTCAAGCCGATGTCATTACCGGTCTGACCAAGGACCAGCTTCTCGAAATCATTGATCAATATGATGGTCTCGCCGTCCGTTCGGCGACCAAGGCCGACAAGGACGTCATTGCTAAGGCCAAGAACCTCAAGGTCGTCGGCCGCGCCGGGATCGGCGTTGATAATGTCGATATTCCAGCCGCCACCGCCGCCGGTGTGGTGGTCATGAACACCCCATTTGGCAACTCGATCACCACGGCCGAGCATGCCATTGCCATGATGTTCGCTTTGGCCCGCCAGCTTCCCGCTGCCGACCTGTCGACCCAGGCCGGAAAGTGGGAAAAGAACCGCTTCATGGGGATCGAGCTCTACAGCAAGACCCTCGGCCTGATCGGCTGCGGCAATATCGGCGGCATCGTCGCGGACCGTGCCAATGGCCTGAAGATGAAGGTCATTGCCTATGACCCGTTCCTGTCGCCTGAGCGCGCCGTCGAGATCGGCGTCGAAAAGGTTGAACTGGACGAACTGCTAGCCCGCGCCGAAGTCATCACCCTGCACACCCCCCTGACCGACAAGACCCGCAACATCTTGAGCGCCGAGAACCTCGCCAAGACCCGCAAGGGCGTGTTCATCATCAACTGTGCGCGCGGTGGCCTTGTGGACGAGGCGGCTCTGCGGGCTGGT
>CANKPO010000253.1 GCA_947484535.1 Caulobacteraceae bacterium | reverse complement strand
GCTGCCTATGCCGCTCGCATTCTGCAAGACCAACTTCAGATCTTCATCACCTTCGAAGAGCCGAAGAAGAAGTCGTCAGAAGAGTCCAAGCCTGAGCTGCCGTTCAATCCGGCGCTGCTCAAGAAGGTCGACGAGTTGGAACTGTCGGTCCGTTCGGCCAACTGCCTGAAGAACGACAATATCGTCTATATTGGCGACCTGATCCAAAAGACCGAAGCCGAGATGCTCCGCACCCCGAACTTCGGTCGCAAGTCGCTGAACGAGATCAAGGAAGTATTGTTGGGAATGGGCCTGCACCTCGGCATGGATGTGCCGAACTGGCCGCCTGAAAATATCGAAGAGCTAGCCAAGAAGTTCGAAGACCAGATCTAAATCACCTAACCCCATTTCGCTTTTGAGGGTGACCTGACAGCGAAATGGGCTATAGCCCTGTTATTCAACGGATCGCCGGGAGGCGACCCGCCCCCAAGGAGAGACCCTCATGCGCCACGGTTACGCGCACCGCAAACTCGGTCGGACGACCGCTCACCGCACGGCCATGTTCGCCAACATGGCTGCGTCGCTGATCAAGCACGAGCAGATTGTGACCACCTTGCCTAAGGCCAAGGAACTGCGTCCCATCGTGGAAAAGCTGGTCTCTTTGGCTAAGCGCGGCGATCTGCATGCGCGTCGTCAGGCCATCAGCAAGGTTCGTGACGTGGAACAGGTCGGTAAGCTGTTCGCCACCTTGGGCCCTCGTTATCAAGAGCGTCAGGGCGGCTATATCCGCGTCCTGAAGGCTGGCTTCCGTTATGGTGACAATGCGCCATTGGCCGTGATCGAGTTTGTTGATCGTGACCCCTCGGAAAAGGGCAAGGACTCCGGTCCAGTCCAAGTGTCCTACGACGCAGAAGACTAAGAGAATTCATCAAGCCCCCGGCCAAAACCGGGGGTTTTTTGTATCCAGTTCCCACCACGACCACAGGAGCCAGAGCTTGGTTCAGCCGGTTTCTAAGCCACAGCGCCAGGCTGCAGTCCGTTTCATCTTCGCGACCGCTGTGCTTGATATTGTCGCCATGGGGGTGATGATCCCGGTTCTGCCCAACCTGATCCGCGATATGGTCGGCGGTGATACGGCGGTGGCGGCTGACTACACCATGATCTTTGCCGTGACCTGGGGCCTGATGCAGTTTGTCTGCAGCCCGATCCTTGGCATGTTGTCTGATCGCTATGGCCGTCGTCCGGTCCTGCTAATTTCGATCTTTGGGCTCGGTATTGACTACCTGTTTATGGCCTTAGCCCCCAACCTGATCTGGCTCTTTATCGGCAGGGTCATTAACGGCATCACCTCCGCCAGTTTTTCGACCGCCAATGCCTATGTGGCAGATATCACTGAGCCCCAGGACCGCGCCAAGGCCTTTGGCATGATGGGGGCCGCCTTCGGGATTGGCTTCATCGTTGGTCCTGCGATTGGCGGTTGGCTCGGCGGATATGATCTGCGCTGGCCCTTCTATCTTTCCGCAGCCTTGGCCTTAGTCAATTGGCTCTATGGGCTGTTTGTCCTGCCGGAATCCTTACCGCCAGAGAAGCGAGCCACGGGTTTGAATTGGGCCAAGGCCAATCCGGTGGGATCGCTGGACCTGCTGCGCTCAAAGCCCGGTCTGGTGGGCATGATGAGTGTCAGTTTTCTGTTCCAAATGGCGCATGTTGTGTTTCCAAGCATCTTTGTCCTGTTTGTTGGCCACCGCTATGGATGGGGGCCGCGTGAGGCGGCGACCATGCTCGTGGCGACCGGGGCCTTGAGCGTGGTGGTGCAGTTGCTGCTGGTCGGGCGAGCGGTCAAGGCGCTGGGAGAGCGGCGGGCCATCATCGTCGGCATGGCCGCGCAGATTGTGACCTTTGTCATCTACGGCTTAGCCCCGACACCGACGGTCTTCTATATCGGGCTGGTCATTGGTGGTTTGGGTGGATTGATCGGCCCTTCCTTGCAAGGCTTGATGTCAGGCCGGGTTGAGGCTTCGGAGCAGGGGCGATTGCAAGGTGCCAGTTCGGCTCTGATGGGCATATCCTCAATCATTGGCCCGGCCCTCTATCTGTCGGTCTTTGCCTTTGCTCTGCGCCATGAGACGGCCATGGGCTTGCCGGGCTTGCCCCTGTTGGTGGCGGCTGGCTTTGGCCTCGCCGCGCTGGTAGCGGCCGTGCGATATGCAAGGCATGAACCGGTCTAGCCGCGCTTCGGTCTTGATTGTGTCCCTATCCGTTCCCATAACTGTGCCTATGATCAAGGTTCAGTGTCCCATGAAGCTCAATCCCCTGAGCATCGCGCTCTTTGCCCTGCTTGCAGCCTGCTCTGACCCGCAAGCCCGTTCCACGGCCCAGACTGTGGCGCCTGCGCTTGAAACGGTTTTGCCGGACGTACAGTTGGCCGAGCCGACGCGGCATGTCCCGGGGGATGTTGGCGCGATTAAGACCTCCTTCGCGCCCGTGGTCAAAAAGGCCTCGCCCGCTGTGGTCAATATCTTCAGCCGCCGCTTGGTGCGCCAAAGGGTCGATCCGTTCTGGGACTTTTTCAATGATGGCGGCGTGCCCCGTGAGCGGGTCGAGCAGTCCTTGGGTTCGGGTGTTTTGGTCCGCTCTGACGGCATCGTCGTGACCAACAACCATGTCATTGATGGCATGCAAGAGGTCATGGTCGTTCTGGCTGATCGGCGGGAGTTCCCGGCCAAGGTGCTGCTGGCCGATCCGAAATCGGACCTTGCCGTCCTGCGCATCAATACCAATGGCGAGAGGCTGCCGGTTCTGGCCATTGATGAGCGCGAGCCGGTCTTGGTGGGTGATCTGGTGCTGGCCATCGGCAATCCCTTTGGCGTCGGACAGACCGTGACCAATGGTATTGTCTCGGCCCTAGCGCGGACCGATGTCGGCATTACCGACTATTCGTTCTTCATCCAGACTGATGCGGCGATCAATCCGGGCAATTCGGGCGGGGCCTTGGTCGATATGGATGGGGACCTGATCGGGCTCAATACAGCGATCTTTTCACGCTCAGGCTCCAGCTCCGGCATCGGCTTTGCCATCCCAGCCACCATGGTCAAGCAGGTGGTTGAGAGCGCGCTCGGAGGGCGCAGCTCGGTCATTCGGCCATGGCTGGGGATCAAGACCCAAGCGGTCACCAGCGAGATTGCGCGCAGTCTTGGCCTTGACCGTCCAGAAGGCGTTTTGATCGCTGATATCTTCCCCGGCGGACCGGCGGAGCGGGCGGGGGTCAAGCAGGGCGACCTGATCTTGGCCATTGATGGTCAGGCTGTGAATGATGAGGCCTCGATCAACTATCGCATCGGCACGCGGAAACCTGGCGAGACGGCGGTCCTTCAGGTTCGCCGCGATGGGACGATCAGAAGCCTGACCGCCAAGGTCGCGCCGCCGCCGTCTGATCCTGCCCGCGACGAGCGGGTGCTCACCGGACGCCACCCCATGGATGGTGCGAGCGTGGTCAACCTGTC
>CANKPO010000252.1 GCA_947484535.1 Caulobacteraceae bacterium | reverse complement strand
TCGGCGGGCAAGACCTATGTGGTCCAGATCCAAGACCCGCGCCTGCCGCACCATCTGTTCGATCTGGTCGTGCCGCCAAAGCATGACCGGTTGTCCGGTGACAATGTCCTGTCCATTTGTGGATCGCCCCATCGGGTGACGCCAGAACGGCTGGCGAGCGAGTTGGTTCGGTTTAAGGCCATCATCGACCCCCTGCCCGGCCCGCGGGTTGCTGTCCTGATCGGCGGCAAGTCCAAGGCCTTCGACCTGTCGCCAGAGCGCGCCGCCGCCATGGCCCACGACATATTGGAACCGCTTGAGCAGGTCGGCGGAAGCCTGTTGATGACCTTCTCGCGCCGGACCCCGGACAAGGCGCGCGCCATCCTGACCGCACGCCTGCGCCACCTGCCCGGCATCATCTGGGATGGCGAGGGCGACAATCCCTATTTCGCTTTCTTGGGTGCGGCCGATTTCGTTTTGGTCACCGAAGATTCTACCAATATGGCCACCGAAGCCGCCTCGACCGGAAAACCCGTTTTCATCCTCAAGATGGATGGCCAGAGCCTGAAATTCCGCCTGTTCCATGAGGAATTGGCTCAGATTGGCGCGACCCGGCCCTATCAAGGCCTGCTGGAGAGCTTCGCCTACGAGCCGCTGAACGAGACCGAACGGGTGGCGGCAGAGATCGTCTCGCGCCGCGCGCTGGATTAGGCGGCCGCCCCATCGCGCACACAATCGTGATAGAATTGTGAAAAATCCGCTTTTCAGGTCGCCTTCAGAGGCCTATATGTTCTCCACAGGCTTTTGCTCACTTCCAGCAAAAGTCAGGATCGCTGGTCGCCCACGGCGCTCAGCGCTTTTTAGGCCCCACTAATGCTCACATTGAGCATAAGGATAAGACCATGGCTGACGGATTTGCCGGTTTTGAGTTCACCCCTGAGGTCGAGGCGCAGACGCGTCCGCTATGGGAAAAGGTCAAGGCGCGGGTCACGCCGCTGGAGTGGCGCCTGCAGGCCCCGTTGATCGCCGCGATCAATCGGCTGAAGGTCGAGAAGAACGCTGTGATCTTGGCACACAACTATATGACGCCCGAGATTTTCCACGGGGTCGGTGACTATGTGGGCGACAGCCTTGGTTTGGCGCGTGAGGCCGCCAAGTGCGATGCCAAGATCATTGTGCAGGCCGGGGTCCACTTCATGGCCGAGACCTCCAAGATCTTGGCGCCCAACAAGACCGTTCTGATCCCCGACCTGTTGGCGGGCTGTTCGCTCGCCTCGTCGATCACGGGCGCGGATGTGCGCCTGATCAAGCAGCGCTATCCGGGTATTCCTGTGGTCACCTATGTCAACACCACCGCCGAGGTGAAGGCCGAGACCGACATCTGCTGCACCTCGGCCAATGCGGTTCAGGTGGTCGAGCATGTGGCGCGCGAATGGGGTGTCGACCGGGTCATCCTGATCCCCGACGAGTTCCTCGCCCGCAATGTGGCCCGTCAGACCGACATCAAGATCATCGCTTGGGCGGGACGCTGCGAGGTCCATGAGCGCTTTACGGCCGCCGATATTCTGGAACTGAAAGCCGCCTATCCCGGTGCTGAAATCTTGGCCCACCCGGAATGTCCGGCGGATGTACTGGAGGTCTCCGACTTTGCCGGATCAACAGCGGCCATGTCTGACTATGTCTTGACCCGCAAGCCCAAGCAGGTGGTCCTGATCACCGAATGCTCGATGGCCGACAATGTCGCCGGCGACGCGCCAGAAACCGAGTTTTTGGGCCCCTGCAACCTGTGCCCCCATATGAAGCGCATCAGCCTTGAGAACATCTATGAGGCCCTGCTGCATGACCGCTATGAGGTCAAGGTGGAGACCGGCATGGCTGATCGGGCGCGGCTGGCGGTTCAGCGGATGATCGACATGCCGCCTCTGGCGATCCCGGCCCGCTATGATCTGTTCAAGGCGCGCCACCATGTCGATATTGAGCTGATCTGACAGAGCCATGACCACGACCGTCTCTCCACTGCTGGTGATCGGCGCAGGCCTTGCGGGGCTGACGGCAGCCTTGGCTGCGGCTCCGCGCCGCGTGATCGTCCTGTCGACAGGGCCACTGGGCCATGACTGCTCGTCAGCCTGGGCGCAGGGCGGTATTGCAGCGGCCCTCTCGCAAGGCGATGAGCCCGCCTTTCACGCTGCCGATACGGTTGCGGCAGGTGCAGGCCTCGTCGATCCAGCGATGGCCGATATTCTAACGCGCGAGGGACCAGACGCCGTCCGGACCTTGGCCAGCCTTGGCGTGCCCTTTGACCGGGATAAAGACCATGGCTTTGCCCAGAGCCTAGAGGCCGCCCATTCCCGCCCCCGCGTCGCCCGCGTAAAGGGCGATCAGGCAGGGAAGGAGATATTGCGCAGCGTGATCGCAGCTGTTCGCGCCTGCCCCTCCATTGAGGTTCTGGAGCGGGCCGCCGTTCGGGCTCTGGTTCAGGACACTAACGGTCGAGTGCGCGGGGCCTTGGTTGAGCATAATGGCCAGACCCGAAGAATCCTTGCGGACGCCGTGATCTTGGCGGCGGGGGGTCTTGGCGGGCTCTATGATGTCACCACCAATCCGCACAGCCTTCGGGGCGAAGCCATGGCATTGGCGGCGCTCGCCGGTGCAGTCATTGCTGACCCAGAATTTGTTCAGTTCCACCCCACCGCCATCGATATTGGCCTAGACCCCGCGCCCTTAGCGACCGAAGCCCTACGCGGTGACGGTGCGCGTCTGATGGATGCTGAAGGCCACCCCTTCATGGCCCGCCATCACCCCTTAGGCGACCTCGCGCCGCGCGATGTGGTGGCCCGTGCGATCCACGAGCAGCGTCTTAAGGGCCAAGGGGCCTTCCTTGATGCGCGGCAGGCCATAGGCGACCATTTCCCGCAGATGTTCCCAACCGTCTTTGCCGCCTGCATGGGCGCGGGGATCGATCCTCGCCTTGAGCCCATCCCGGTCGCAACCGCTGCGCACTATCATATGGGCGGGGTCTGGACCGACGCCGATGGCCGTACAAGCCTTCCGGGCCTGTTCGCTGCTGGAGAGTGCGCCAGCACGGGCGTTCACGGGGCCAACCGCCTGGCCTCCAACTCCCTGCTAGAAGCCGCCGTGTTCGGGGCACGTGCCGGGCGCGCCGCTGCGCTTGAGGCCCCGGCGGACCTGAATTGCGCGATCCTACCAACCCAAGCTGCCCCGGCCTTGCCGAATGGTGCGATCAAGGAGCTTCGCCGCGCCGTGGGGCTCTATGCCGGGGTTACGCGCGACAGGCAGGGCCTGACCCAGCTCTTGAGCCTGATCGATGGGATGGAGGGGCGTTACGGCCCCGCCTTACCCCTGATCGCGGCCCGCCTGGTGGCCAGCTGCGCCCTGATGCGCAAGGAGAGCCGAGGCAGTCACAGCCGCTCTGACTATCCGCAAACTGATGAGGTCGCGCGCCGAACCCTCACCACCCTGAGCCAAACCTTGGCCAACGCTCCGAT
>CANKPO010000251.1 GCA_947484535.1 Caulobacteraceae bacterium | reverse complement strand
TGCTCGCTCATATGCATGTGCTGAGGATCGGCCAGCAGAGCGAGGGTTTCGGCCTCTTCCTCGGCTTCCGAACGCTCATCAACCCGCTGCAGGGTCGTGATCAGGGTTTCACGAAGGCCATCGGCATCGATCACATCATCCGCGATCTCGCGCAGGGCGACGACGGGGTTCTTATCATTGTCGCGGTCGACCAAGATCGGAGCGCCGGCCGAAACGGCACGGGCACGATGGGCCGCCAACAGCACGAGGCTGAAACGGTTGGGAACCTTTTCGACGCAGTCTTCAACAGTGACGCGGGCCATGAAATCCTCGGAACAGAACTAGAACTGTTTAAACTACAGCTTGTTGGCTCATGTTGCAACGCAGAACACGCCCTGCGTCAAATGGGATGGGCATCTAGGCCCACCGTCGCGGCCTCAAAAAGGGCAAGGGCCGTCTTGCCTAAAACCGGATGGACCCAAGCCGGTGCGACCTGAGACAATGGTCCCATGACAAACCGCCGATCCGCCGCCCTCGGATGGGGCACGATCAGGTCTGGCTGGTTTATTACCTCAACGCCATAAGCAATGAGGTCCAGATCGAGGGTGCGAGGCGCATTGGGAACCGACCTCTCACGGCCAAAGCTCTGCTCAATCTCTAGCAGCGTACGCATAAGCTCGGTCGCGGACAGTTGCGTCTCTATCGCGAACACGGCATTGAGATATGCCGGCTGGGACGGATCGGGCCAAGCCTTTGAGCGCCAGAGATCAGACTGAGCCGTAATTTTCAAATTCCGGTCGGAAAAAGATTCTGACATCAGTGCTGGCAGCTCTCTTGACGAGTCAGCCAGTCGTCCCACATTAGTTCCTAGACCTATGAATGCTATCGTAATCATACACATAGCTAAAATTTTATCGCCTCAGGATTTTGAAAATGACCTTTTATCCGACCGACAAGATCGCCCTCTTTATCGATGGAGCCAACCTCTACTCCGCCGCCAAGGGTTTGAACTTCGATATCGACTACAAGAAGCTTTTGGACGAGTTCCGCAAGCGTGGTGTGCTCATTCGGGCCTATTACTACACCGCTCTGGTCGAAGATCAGGACTATTCCCCGATCCGACCCCTCGTCGATTGGCTAGACTATAATGGCTTTGCCGTCGTCACCAAGACGGCGCGCGAATTTACCGACGCCAATGGCCGCAAGCGGTTCCGGGGCGATATGGACATCGAAATCGCTGTCGACATGATGGAAATGGCCGCAAAGGCCGACCATCTGGTCCTGTTCTCGGGCGATGGCGACTTCCGCCGCCTGATCGAGTCGGTTCAGCAAAAGGGCGTGCGGGTCACGGTGGTTTCCACCGTCAAGTCACAGCCGCCGATGGCCTCCGACGACCTACGTCGTCAGGCCGACTCGTTCGTGGACCTCGCCGACCTGTCCAACATCATCGGACGCCCCCGCCAGTCGCCCCTGCCCCGCTTCCTGCAAGGCGATGTGTCCTTGGCAGAGCGTGAAGCCGAAGACGAACTCTAGGACTATGGACCTGAAAAGGGCCGAACCGGCGCGGACATGCCCCCTATGTCCGCGTCTGGTTGACTATCGCGCAGCCAATGCGGCTGCCAATCCCGATTGGTTCAATGGTCCAGCGCCATCCTTTGGCGATCCGAACGCTCGCCTGCTGATCGTCGGGCTGGCGCCAGGTCGCACAGGAGCCAACCGCACAGGTCGGCCCTTTACCGGCGATGCGGCGGGCCGGTTGCTGTACGACACCCTGCTCAAGACCGGCTTTGCGACAGGTACCTATGAAGAACGGCCCGACGATAGTCTGGTTCTGACCGACTGTATGGTCACCAACGCCGTGCGCTGCGCACCGCCCGGAAATAAGCCCCTACCCGAGGAAGAACTCGCCTGCCGTCCGTTCTTGACCGCCCGTATGCAGGCCTTGCCCAAGCTTCGCGCCATCGTCACACTCGGAGATGTCGCGCGAAGAAACGTTCTGAAGGCTCTGAATTTGAAAGCAAATGCAGTGGATGCAGGACACGGCGTCATCGCTGACGCGGGACCCTATCGTCTGTTCAATTCCTATCACTGCTCGCGCCTGAACACGAACACAGGGCGTCTGACGCCACAGATGTTTGAAGACATATTCCTCAGCGTGCAGAGCTATCTCGAGGCCTAGCCCCGGTCGCGCATAATCCGGCCCTGCTCGCGCTTCCAATCGCGGTCGGCCTCGGTGGCGCGTTTGTCGTGCAGCTTCTTGCCCTTGGCCAGACAGAGTTCCAGCTTTACCCGCCCCTTCTCGTCGAAATAGAGCTTGGTCGGGATCAGGGTCTGTCCCTCGCGGCCAATGGCACCGAGAAACCGGTCGATCTGGCGGCGATGGAGGAGCAGCTTACGCGGGCGGCGGGGCTCGTGATTGAACCGGTTCGCAGGCCCATATTCCGGGATATAGGCGTTGATCAGCACGATTTCGCGCCCTTCGGTGGCCGCATAGGACTCCGCAATATTGGCCCGCCCCTCACGCAGGGCCTTAACCTCTGTTCCGGTCAAGACCATGCCGGCCTCAAAACTGTCTTCGAGGAAATAGTCAAACTTGGCGCGCCGGTTCTCGGCGATCAGCTTATGCAGAGCCATGATCAGATCAGCCCGGCTTCCCGCATGGCGTCGAGGATGGCGGGTTTCACCTCGTCATTGCACGGCGCGATCGGCAAACGGACATCGACCTCACAAAGCCCCAGATGCGACAGGGCGAACTTGGTCGGTGATGGCGACGCATCCAGGAACAAAGCCCTATGGAGCCGCACCAAGCGGTCCTGCTGATAGAGCGCCTTGCCCCAATCTCCGGCTGCGAGCGCATCAAACATGCTGGAGACAGGCCCCGGAGCAACGTTGGACGTCACCGAAATACAGCCGTGACCGCCATGGGCGACGTACCCCAAGGCCGTTGGATCGTCGCCCGACAGCATGACAAAGTCCTCACCGCACATCAGCCGCATCATGCTGGCGCGGGTCAGGTCGCCGGTCGCGTCCTTGATGCCAATGATGTTGGGCAAGAGGGCAAGGCGGGCCAGGGTCTCATTGTGGATATCAACGCTGGTTCGGCTGGGAACATTATAGACGAGCACCGGCAACTGAACGGCATTGTTGATCGCCTCATAGTGACGATAGAGACCCTCTTGGCTGGGCCGATTATAGTAGGGCGTCACGACCAAAGCCGCGTCGGCACCTTCCGACTTAGCAAACCGTACCAATTCGATGGCTTCGGCGGTCGAGTTGGAGCCGCACCCCGCGATCACCGGCACCCGGCCCGCGACCGTCTTCAAACAGAGCGACACCACACGGCGGTGCTCATCATGGCTCAGGGTCGCCGTCTCGCCCGTCGTCCCAACCGGAACAACCCCGTCTATCCCTTCGGCAATCTGTCGCTCAACCAAGGCGACAAAGGCCTCTTCATCAAACGCGCCATCCTTGAAGGGCGTGACGAGGGCTGTAATGGCGCCGTGGAACAGGGGGTG
>CANKPO010000250.1 GCA_947484535.1 Caulobacteraceae bacterium | reverse complement strand
GCGATGGGCACATGGACCCGGCGAAGGGTTCCCGTTTCGGTCTCGCCCAGTGTACGCGAGGCGCGGTCCATCGACGGGGTTACGCGCGCCAGCCCCGCCTCGATGGGGCCAAGGGCCGAGGCCATCAGGCGCGCGGCATAGGCCAGAATCAGCAGGCTGAGGGCCAGAGCGACGGTCTGACTGCCGCCCGATCCCGCGCCCTGCCAGATCAGGCTGGCCGGTGCCAGAAGACCGACCGCCATCACCGCCCCGGGGGTGGCATAGCCGAGGCTGGCTAGGCCCTTGATCCTATGGCTGTGGGGGGCGCCAAAGGCGATCAGTGAGGCCAGCGCGACGGTGACCAAGGCTCCGATGCCCGCCAGACTAAAGGAGGTCATGGCCGCTTGGATCAGACGGTCGGGCTCTGGCGCGGCGGAAAGGCCGCGATAGACGAGCCATCCGGCGGGGATCAAGAGGCCAAAGCTGATCAATGACAGGCAAAAGAGGCTCGCTCCCCAAGAGGCCCAACCTTGAAGCGGCTGAGGCTCCAGCGGACGCCAACGGGCGCTATTGGCCCCAAAGGACTGGCCTTGCCGCCCGGACCGCTCTAGCCACAGCAGCACTGCGGCGACGGCCAGCAACAGCAGCGATAGACGGGCGGCTGATCCCGGCGCGCCATAGACCGACCAGGCGCGGACAACCCCGGTGGTCAGGGTCTGGACGCCGAGAAAACTGACCGCACCATAGTCGGCAAAGACCTCCATCAGGGCCAGCGCCGTGCCGGCAATGATGGCAGGGCGCGCCAGCGGCAGGGCGACGCGGGTCAAGGTCTCCAAAGGCGTACTGCCGAGGGTCCGCGACGCCTCCAGCGCACAGACCGACTGGCTGATGAAGGCGGAACGGGCCGTCAGATAGACGTAAGGATAGAAGGCCATCGACAGGACAAAGGCCGCCCCGGGCAGGCTGCGGATCTCCATGGGCCAATAATCGCTGCCGAAACTGGCGCGCAGGGCCGTGCGGATGGGACCCGCCACGTCGAGCAGATCGGCATAGCCATAGGCCAGCGCAAAGGCTGGGGCCGCTAAGGGCAGGGCCAGCGCCCAGCTGAACAGGCTGCGTCCGGGAAAGCGGTACATGACCACCAGCCACGCCGCGCTGGTGCCCAGAACCGTAACCGCGACGGCGGTCAAGCCCCCCAGGGCGGCGGTGGTGAGGCCATATTGTAGGATCAGCGATAGCGGCATGGCCGTCGCGGAGGGTCGGGTCAGAGCCAGCCAGACAATGGCCAGTAAGGGGAGGACCGCCAATCCCGCTGCCAGCCACGCGCCGATCTTCAGGGCTGATGGCCCAGCAGGTCTAACGTGAGGTCGCGGGACGGCAAGGTTCGTCACCTATCGCCAACCGGCCTGATCATAGAGGCTCTGAGCCTGAGCCTGACGCTCGCCATAGACGGTGACCGCCATCGGATCGGCCTTAAACTTGGAAAGGGCAGCAACGTCGGGCGGGGAGGGCGCGCCGACAACGGCGGGATATTCGTGGTTGGCTCCGGCAAAGATGGCCTGGGCCTCATCGCTTGCCAGATAGTCGAGGAACTTGACCGCAGCGGCCTTGTTCGGCGCGTTGGCCGCCACGCCGCCACCGGAGATATTGGTATGGGTGCCAATACCGGCCTGCTCAGGGAAGGACAGGGCAACGCGCGCAATTGCGGCCTTGTCAGCGGCCTCGGACGAGGCGGCGAGGCGCAGATAGTAATAGGTGTTGGTCAGGGCCACTTGGCAGGCCCCGGCCTCTAAGGCGCGGATCTGGTCCGTATCGCCGCCTTGCGGTGGACGGGCCATATTGGCCACCACACCCTTGGCCCAAGCCAGCGCCTTGGGCTCACCCCAATGCTCGATCATCGCCGCCATCAGGGACAGGTTGTAGACATTGTCCGACGAGCGCACACAGACCTTGCCCTTAAAGCGCGGACTGGCCAGCGACTCATAGGTGGCGACCTCTTCAGGCTTCACGGCGGCCTTGTCATAGGCAATAACCCGGGCGCGGCGGGTAAAGCCCCACCACAGGCCCTTGGGGTCACGCAAGGCGACGGGAATACGCTTTTCGAGGGTCGGGCTGGTGATGGGCTGGAACAGGCCTGCACTTTCCGCGCGCCAAAGGGCTCCAGCATCGGCCATCAGAATAATGTCAGCGGGGGAGGCCTTGCCCTCAGCCTTCATGCGTTCAACCAACTGATCGGGCTTCATTTCCAGGCGATTGACCTTGATCCCCGTCGCCTTGGTGAAGCCATCATAGACCAGCGTATCGGCGTCATAGTGCCGGGCCGTATAGACGTTCAGCGTTCCAGAGGTCACGCTTTCAGGTGCGGCCTGTTTGGCAGGACTGCAGGCGCTAACGCAGAGGGCAGCAGTGGCGGCAAGGATCGGAAAGAGGCGCGACATAGGGGACGTCCTGACATTTGAACATCAAAGGCCCCAAAGCGACCTTCGTTCCCCTGTCAGTGCCATAGTTGCGAATGGCTCGCAATAGGAAAGGGCGTGGGGTTGGTTATGTCGCAGGGCTCATCCTCGTCCTTCGACAGGCTCAGGATGAGGATGACTGACAATTCGGGGCTCCCATATTCTTCCTCATGCTGAGCCTGTCGAAGCACGAGGAAGTGGCAGAGAGTTGGGTGTGGGCCTTGTTTTCCTTAACAAAGAGCCCCCTACCCCGGCTTCGCCGGTACTTCCCCCAGAGGGGGAAGATCTTAGATGCGCAAATCTTCCCCCTCTGGGGGAAGTGGCCCGAAGGGCCGAAGGGGGTCTTTTTGCTTTGGCGCGATGCGTCTTGCTACGACGCGGTCATCCGCTAAGACCGCAAGAATCCCGCCTCGGCAAAGTCGACCATCCGTTGGATCAGCAGATCGACCTCATCCTCGCGGGTCAGGCCACCGGAGAGGGTGTTTAGGCGGTCAAACTCGGCGAACCGGTTATTGTGGATCAGGCCAAGGCTGAAATGGAGCCGCCAATAGACCTCCTCCTCAGACAGTTGGGGGCAGGCGACCAACAGGGCGTCGGAGAAGCGGCGCAGGTGCGATACGTCGGTTCGCAGGATGTCGCGCATCTGGTCCGTGCCCTCGCTTCGGGCGCGGATTAGGAACTGGACCGAGATCAGACGCTCGCCCTTCGGGTCCATCCAGCGCACCGGCGGTGCAATCAGGGCATGAAGAACCGCGCGAACCGGCGGCTTGCCGGCATGGGCGGCGTTGGCCTCATGTAACATTTTGGCCCGGGCGCGGTTGAGCTCAGCCGTCCGCCGGGTGAAGATTTCGAGCAGAAGGGCGTCCTTCGAGCCGAAATGATAGTTGATCGATGCGAGATTGACCTTGGCCTCGGCCGTGATGTCGCGCACCGACACCTTTTGAAAGCCGTGGACCGCAAAGAGACGCTCCGCCGCCACGAAGACCAGATCGCGCGTCGCCGCGCACCCGGCTTGGGTCAGGGCCGTATCGTCGTCGGGCGCCAAATCCTGGTCCACAAG
>CANKPO010000249.1 GCA_947484535.1 Caulobacteraceae bacterium | reverse complement strand
CGGACAAAAAGCCCTGCAGATCGACGGAACGGTCGGCGCGAACGAGGAATCGCTTGCGCCGACGCCCTCGCACCAGAGCTTGCGGCGCATCGGCCGGACCAAACACCTCGACCCCCTCCGCGTTAGGCACAGCGGCAGCAAGCGCCTGAACATAGGCCTCCAGCGCCGGAATATCGGGCCCCGACGCAATCACCGCCGCCAATCGGCCAAAGGGCGGCAGCTTGGCCAGTTCGCGCTCGGCCATTTCCGCCGCCATAAAACCGTCGCGGTCTTGGGCCTTGAGCGCCTGCATCACCTCATGTTCGGGCAGATAGGTCTGCAAGAGGGCGCGGCCCGCTCGCTCATGACGCCCCGCCCGCCCGCTAGCCTGCACCAAAAGCTGGAAGGTCCGCTCGGCTGCGCGCAAGTCCCCGCCCCTCAGGCCCAGATCGGCATCCACTACCCCAACCAGCGTCAAGTTCGGAAAGTTATGGCCCTTGGCGGCCGCCTGGGTCGCAACAAGAATATCGATCTCGCCCGCCGTCATACGCGCAACCAGTTCGCGCGCCGCCTCAGCGCTATGGACCGTGTCGGAAGAAAAGACCTCAACCCGCGCCTCAGGGAACCGTTCCTTGACCTCTTCCTCCACCCGCTCGACCCCCGGTCCGATGGAGACGAGGCTATCGGCTGCGCCGCAATGGGGACAGGTCTTGGGCTTGGCCATCGAAAATCCGGTCAGATGGCAGATCAGCCGCCCTGTATAGCGATGCTCGACCAGCCAGGATTCGGTATCGGGCGCGGTCATCCGCTCGCCGCAGGCCTTGCATAGGACCAGCGGCGCATAGCCCCGGCGATTGAGGAACAGCAGGGTCTGCTCGCCTCGGCCATAGGTCTCGGCCATGGCTTGCACCAACGGCAAGGACAGCCATCGACCGGCCTCCAGCGCTGTTGACCGCAGATCGATCAGATCAATATCCGGCAGGACCGCTGCGCCGTGCCGCGCCGACAGCTTCAGCCAGCGATAGCGGCCCGATTCGGCATTCCAAAGGGTCTCCATCGACGGCGTGGCCGAGGCCAAAACCACGAGCGCATTTTCCAGCTTGGCCCGCACCACGGCCAAATCGCGGGCCTGATAGATGAAGCCCTCTTCTTGCTTGTAGGAGCCATCGTGCTCCTCATCGACAATGATCAGTTTGAGGTTGCTAAAGGGCAGGAACAGGGCCGAGCGTGCGCCCACCACAATGCGGCAGGAACCATCCGCCACCGCTTCCCAAAGCTGGCGTCGGCGCGGCAAGGCGATGGCCGAATGCCACTCTCCCGGACGGGCACCGAACCGCTGTTCAAAGCGTGCGATCACGGCTTGAGTCAAAGCGATCTCGGGCAACAGAACTAGTACCTGCGCGGTGGGGTCTTGGGCCAGCGCGGCTGCGGCCGCCTCCAGATAGACCTCGGTCTTGCCCGAACCGGTCACCCCATCCAGCAGCACAGCTGAAAAGCCGCCGGTCTGGACAAGGCCGGTCAGGACGTTGGCTGATGCTGCTTGGCTTGGATTGAGCTCGGCGCCGGTCAAGACCAGATCCGGAACCCCAAAGCCGGGATCCGGGTCGGTGAGGATCACATTGAGGGCCCCATCATCGACTAGCCCCTTGATAACCCCTGCCGAGACCTGCGCGGCTATAGCCAGATCGGGTCCGGAAATGGGCTCTTGAGCGGCGGCCAGAACCCGGCTTCGAGCCGGGGTGGTGCGCGCCGGAACTGCGCCAGAGGCCTGCAGCCGCCGCTCTTGGCGGGGCCGCGGCGCCCTTGCCCCCCGCAAGGCAATGGAAAGGGCGGCGCCCGGCACATCAACGCTATAGCGCGCGGCCCAGAGCACGAAGGCCAGCGTCGTTGGTGGCAAGGCCTGTCCGGTCAGATGCTCTAACACCGGCTTGAGGGGCCGGTTGCCCCCCTGCCCGTCCCGCAAGGCTGCGACCACGCCAGTCACGGTCCGGCTACCAAGCGGCACGCTCACCAAGGCCCCGGGCGACAGGTCCATGCCCTCTGGCTCGGCATAGTCGAAGGCCTCGGGCACGGGCAGCGGCAGGAGAATTTCGGCGATACGGCTCATGATTGCGGGCAGCCATGGCCGGGGGCCGCGAAGCAGTTTAAAAGCGTCAACGCAACCGACATAGGACCCTCGAACATGCAGCTCTTTCTCGATACCACAGATACGGCGGTCCTGAAGGATCTGGCGCAAACAGGCCTTGTGGATGGGGTTACCACCAATCCTACCCTGATTGCCAAGTCTGGACGTCCCATGCTGGAGGTCATTGCTGAGATTTGCGCGCTCGTCGAGGGGCCCGTGAGCGCCGAAGTGGTCGCACCGGATCTGGAATCGATGATTGCCGAGGGCCGCAAGCTCGCCGCCATTGCCGACAATGTCGTGGTCAAGGCCCCCTTGACTCGCGAAGGTCTGATGTTGACCCGGGCTCTGGCCATTGAAGGGATCATGGTCAATGTCACCCTCTGCTTCTCCGCCGCCCAAGCCCTGATGGCCGCCAAGGCTGGTGCGGCCTTTGTCTCGCCCTTCATCGGACGTCTGGACGATCACGGCGCCGATGGCATGGAGCTGATCCACGATATTCGCACCATCTATGACAATTATGATTTCAGCACGGCGATCTTGGCGGCCTCGGTGCGTAATGCCGCCCATGTCCGGGCTGCCGCCTTGGCCGGGGCCGACTGCGCGACCATCCCACCATCGGTGTTCTTGGAGCTCTATAAGCATCCCCTGACCGACCGGGGCCTTGAACAGTTCAACGCCGACTGGGCCAAGACCGGCCAGTCGATCCTTTAGGAACCGGCAGGCCGTGAGTGATCAACCGCCCTCTCAGAGCGACATGGACCGAGACGCCGACTGGCATCAGGTGCGGGACTTTCTGGTCCAACATCCCAGCCTGATTCGGCAGGATGAGGCCCTGTTGCAAGAGCTTGGCCTGCGGATCAATGCGGCCAATGTCGTCGAATTTGGTCCCGCCGCTCTGGCCCGCCTCAGCGCTGCCAAGTCCCGCGAATCGAGCGCGCGCAAAGAGCTGGAAGATACAGCAGAAGCCAATTTCGCCGCTCAGGCCCAGTCCTATGCGGCGGTCTGTGATCTTTTAGAAGCCCGAAACCATTCAGATCTGGCGCGGCGACTCAATGATGCGGCCCAACTACGCTTTGGCCTGTCCTGCGGGGTCATTGGCCTTGAGGGACCAGAGCGGACCCCCGCCGGTTGGCGCGCGCTGGGTCCTGGCACAGTCGATTCGGTTCTTGGTCATGAGGGACAGTCCCGGCTTGGTGAGCCAAGGCTCGCCGATGTGCTCTTTGGCGAAGATGCCGAGCGTATCCAGAGCGTCGCGCTTGTGCGGATCGTGCTTTGGAATCCCGCTCGCCAAGGGGTTCTGGCCTTTGGCTCGTCCGATCCAGACGGCTTTACCCCCGATATGGGCGCAGAACTGGTCGCCTTCTTAGCGCGGGTGGTGGAACGGACGGCAGAACGATGGCCGGTGCT
>CANKPO010000248.1 GCA_947484535.1 Caulobacteraceae bacterium | reverse complement strand
CCGCAAGACCTCCGCCGTGCCTGAAATGCGCCGCCTTCTGGGGGTGGAGCCCGGCTTTGGCCAGATGCTGGGCCTCGATGATGGCTGGGCCTATCGGGCGATTGGGCAAGTCGGCAACTATGGCGAACTGTTCGAGCGCAATATCGGCACCAAGTCACCGCTGAAGCTGGAACGGGGCCTCAATGCCCTGTGGAGCGCGCCGCGCCCCGGGCTGCTCTATTCGCCGCCGCTGGTCTAGGGCGCGGTCAGCCAGACCTTGCCGTTGATCAGGCTAACCTTCGGGGCTGCCTCCAGCGTCAGGCTACGTCCATCACAGCTTTGACCGGTGCGAACATCAAAGCGGTAATCGTGCCATGGACAGCGCACAGTGCCATCCTCCACCGGCGTCTCGTCCAGGGGGCCAAGCCAATGCGGGCAAAGGGCGGAGAAGGCGGTGATCTGGCCGTCGACCAATGCCAGCCGCACCGGTCTGCCTCCGGCCTCGACCGTCAGGGGAAGGCGCTCCATCAGGGCATCGCTGGCACCAAGGTCGATCGGGGCAAAGGGGGCGGGGGCTGGCAAGAGGCTGGTCTGCTCGCGCCGGATCATCATGGCCTCATCCTCGTCCCAGAGGCGGGTATAGAGGTTCACGAATCCTTGGCCGATGGCGGCGAGCCGGTCGGGGTCTTGCTCAGCGATGTGATAGGTGATGATCACTTGGGTCTGGTCGGGACTGAGGGGCTGCATCTGAACCCGGATTTCGGATCCAGCACCGGCCCCCTCTTCGGTGACGACCACATATCGATGCTCGGCTCGGTCGGCGTGGAGCTTGACGATCTGGCGGCGGCGCTCACCGCCAGGCTGGCTGGTCAGGGCGACGCGCCAGCCTGCAGCGTCCATGCCGACCAGTTCGCAGGCGGCAAAGCTTGTGTCGTGCAAGGAGGGCAGATGTTGCCAGTCGAAGACATTTTCCCAGATGCGGGCAACGCTGGCTTGCACCAGACGCTCATAGGTCGCAGCGGTCGAGAGAGAGGGAGAACTCACTCTGGCCCCGTCACCACCGGCATCTCATCCAACCCGCCCCATTCGGCCCACGAGCCGTCATAGACCGGCGTGCGCCAGCGACCGAGCCTTGCCAGAGCAAGGGCCAGCAGAGAGGCGGTAATGCCCGAGCCGCAGGTGGTGACGATGGGCTTGGTGACATCCACGCCCGAGGCCGCAAAGACCGCTTCAAGCTGGTCTGCAGCCAATAGTGTTCCGTCGGCAGCCGTCAGCAGACTGGCGGGCAGGTTGTACGAACCGGGCATATGGCCACTGCGCAGACCGGCGCGGGGCTCTGGAACCTCTCCGGTAAAGCGTCCAGCGGGGCGGGCGTCGAGCACCTGTTCCTTGCCGCTATCCAGATCGCGCTTCACCTGAGCGGCGGTGCGGACCAGATCGGTATTGTAACGGGCGGTGAAGTGGCGCTCGCGGGGCGGCGGGGGCAGGTCCTCAACCGGGCGGCCTTCGGCAAGCCATTTGCGCAGACCACCGTCCAGAACCACCACATCCTCATGGCCCATCAGGCGGAAGGTCCACCAGACCCGGGCGGCAGAGAAAACGCCGTGGCTATCATAGACGACGATCCGATAGCCGTCGCCGAGGCCCATCTTGCGAACGCGCGAGGAGAACTTCTCGGGCGGCGGGGCCATATGCGGCAGGTCGCTGGCCGTGTCGGATATTTCGTCAATATCGAAAAACACTGCGCCGGGGATATGGCCCTGCTCATATTCGGCGCGGGCATCGCGCTCGACACCGGGCATGAACCAGGTGGCATCAACGACGCGGACATCCGGGGCGGACAGGTGCTCAGCGAGCCATTGGGTGCTAACGAGGGGGTCTTTGGTGATCATGGTCACTTCACAGCCAAGAGGGAACGGGAAGGCCGCGCTCGCGAAGGAACGCGGGGTTAAAGAGCTTACTTTGATAGCGCGAGCCGTGGTCGCACAGGATGGTGACGATGGTCTTGCCGGGGCCCAGATCGCGGGCCAGCCGTACGGCGCCGGCAATGTTCATCCCGGCTGAGCCGCCCAGACACAGGCCCTCATGCTGGACCAGATCGAATACCTGCTCGATCGCCTCGGCATCGGGGATCAGATAGGCATAGTCGACGCTCAAGCCTTCGAGATTGGCGGTGATCCGGCCCTGTCCAATCCCTTCGGTGATCGATGTGCCCTCGGCCTTCAGTTCGCCATGGGTGTACCAGTTGTAGAGTGAGGCCCCATAAGGATCCGCCAAGGCGATGGCGATCTTGGGGTTGCGCTCAATAAGGGCCATGGCCACGCCCGCCAAGGTGCCGCCAGAGCCGACGGCACTGACAAAGCCATCGACCTTGCCATCCGTTTGCGCCCAGATTTCCGGGCCGGTGGTTTCATAGTGGGCGAGGCGGTTGGCCACATTGTCGAACTGATTGGCCCAGATCACGCCATTGGGCTCGCTCGCCGCCCGCTCTTCGGCCAGACGCCCAGAATAGCGCACATAGTTGTTGGGGTTGGCATAGGGGACCGCATCGACCTCGATCAGTTCGGCGCCCATCAGGCGGATGGCGTCCTTCTTTTCTTGGCTCTGGGTGCGGGGAATGACGATGGCGGTACGATAGCCGAGCGCCGAGGCGACCATGGCCAGCCCAATGCCGGTATTGCCTGCCGTGCCCTCGACGATCAGACCGCCGGGACGCAGGAGCCCGCGCTGTTCGGCGTCGCGAATGATATAGAGCGCGGCGCGGTCCTTGACCGACTGACCGGGGTTCATAAATTCAGCCTTGCCCCAGATTTCACAGCCCGTGGCGGCGCTCGCCCGGTTGAGGCGGATCAGTGGCGTATTGCCGATGGCGTCAATGACGCTGCGGGCAGAAGACATGAACTAAACCCTTACCGTGTTTCCATATCAGGCTTGGCCCAAATGCCGCCGGTTCGCAAGTCAGGTGGTGATCCAAAAGCCAAGGTTCAACGTAAACCGCACATTGAAAACGACGAGGCAGGGTTCGTGGAGTCAATCTATCTGGATTATGCAGCCGGTTCATTGTCGCCCTCAGCACGGTTGCTGATGGACGCCCATTTGGCACTGCGGCCGGAAAACCAAAGTTTTGTCTCTCTTTGGGAGAGCCTTGGCGGCTGCCTGCTCGATGATGAAGAGCCGTCCTTCGAGGCGCGGCCTCTGGGCGATTTCGATTTTTCCGCGATGGGGGCGCCCGTGCGCGCTTCGCGGCCTAGCCCCGCCTCCTTGCCTGCGCCGCTGGCCGAGGTGATTGGAAAGCCGATCTCAGAGCTGGATTGGATCAGTACCTTGCCCGGGATGAAGGAATATCCGGTCCCCGGTTGGCCACAGGCGCGTCTGGTGCGGCTGGCAGCGGGGCGTACCATCCCGCGCCACAGCCATGGCGGCCTCGAACTGACGCTGGTGCTCGAAGGGGCCTTTAGTGACAGCGAGGGGCTCTATGAGCGCGGCGATGTCTGCGTCGCCGATGAGACGGTCGAGCACAGTCCGCGCGTCTCGCCGGACCGGGAATGTCTTTGTTT
>CANKPO010000247.1 GCA_947484535.1 Caulobacteraceae bacterium | reverse complement strand
GCCGCGCCATAGGCACGCACAGCCCGAACCAGCGACGAGCCGATCAGGCCGCAGCCGATGACAGCGATGCGTTCGAATTGCGGTCCAGCCATGGCCTTACCCCTTTAGGCGTTCATAAAATCTGTCAGTGCCTCGACCAGGGCCCGGTTATGCTGTTCCAGACCGATGGTGATGCGCAGATAGAGCGGCAGCCCATAGCCTGCTACGCCGCGAACGAGAAGCCCGCGTGAGGCCAGAAAGGCTTCGGCCTCAATAGCGGTCTTGCCGGGGGTCTCTGGAAACTTGACCAACAGGAAGTTGGTAGCAGAGGGGGTGCACTCAAGTCCCAGACCGCCAAACTGTTGAAACAGCCAAGGCCGCCACTGCTCGATATGGTCGATAGAGGCCTTCTGGAAATCATCGTCGTGTAAGGCTGCGATTGCCGCCTCTTGACCGGCAATGGTGGTGTTGAAGGGCGGACGGATGCGCTCCAGCGCCTCGATGATCGGGCTGGCCGCGTAGCCCCAGCCGACCCGCAGCGAGCCGAGGCCGTGGATCTTGGAAAAGGTGCGGGTGACAATCACGTTCGGTGCCGTGCGAGCCAGTTCTAGCCCATCGCTAAAGGCCGGATCGGTGGCGAACTCGGCATAGGCCCCGTCTAGGACCAGCAGCACAGTGCTGGGCAGACCCGCATGCAGGGCCGCGATCTCTTCGGCGGTCAGCCACGTGCCGGTCGGGTTGGACGGGTTGGCGATGAAGACGAGGCGCGTGCGCTCATCGACGCAGGCCAGAACCTCGGCCACATCAATGCGCAGGTTGGGTTCCTTGGCAAAGCGCACCTCGCCCTGACAGGCCCGCGCCCCGATGGCAAAGGCGGCAAAGCCATATTCGCCCTGCACGATGTTGTCGCCGGGCTCCAGATAGACCTGATTGAGCAGGGCAAAGATCTCGTCCGAGCCACAGCCAAAGGTCAGGCGGTCTGGGTCCAGATCATAGCGTTCAGCAATGGCGGCGCGCAGGCCATTGGCGCGGCCATCGGGATAGAGATGCAGCTTCATGGACCCTTCGACAAAGGCCTCACGGGCCTTGGGGCTGCTGCCGAGGATGTTTTCATTGGCCGACAGCTTGACCGGGTCCTTGACGCCCTCGGCATGGGCACGGCCGGGCCTGTAGGCCGTAATATCCAAAATGCCGGCCTTGGGGGTCGGGCGGGACGGGTCGCGAGGGGTCGAGGTCATGGTCTCAGGGCCTTGGTTCGTCATAGGGGAGGCAAGGAGCGTGCTTTTTTACACGTCAAGCGCGGTGGGGCTAGCGCCTATGACGCCGAACAGTCGCCCCGGCCCCTTGGCCAGACGCGCATCATCGCGCTGATAGAACCCGGCAAGGGCAAAGAGTTTGAACCCTCCGGCTTGGGTGATCAGTTCCGCCGCCACCCCATCCTTGGCCAAGGCGTCTTGAACCGCAGACGCAGAGCCTGCCGCGTCCGTCACAAAGTAGGTCTCATCCCCGCCGGTGGGCTCGACGGTGACCTGCCCAATGGCCAGCGCGGTCAGGGGGCCGTGGACGGCCATGTCGGGTAGGGCGGCAAAGACCTGAAGCGTCGGCTCCGCCAAAAGACGCAGCCACCATGGATGGTCGCCGGATAGGGCTAAGATGCCGATGCCGCCCGGTGTGCGGGCTGCGGCCAGCGCATCCTCGGCCTTGGCGGTCATGGTCAAAGAGACGCTCGAGCCAAAGCGATGGCGGGCCAGTTCTGCGGTGCGCAGGGGGTCCTTGCCGCCCCAGACGCTGAGATGGCGCGGGACCTGTCTTTGTATCCCATCGGCCATCAGCTCTCGCCAGACCCGCACGATGAGGGGCCGGTGAACGGAGGCGCGCGGCAAGGCCAAGAGGCGGCGAAGGGCCAAGGCCTCCAGCCCGGGATCAGCACCCATCCCAGCGGCAATGGCCAGACCGGCGCGTTCGTCGATCAGGCGCAGGAGGGCCTCGTCGATCTGGTCAATGCGGTCGCGGGCTGCGGCCTGTTCGTCGGTCATATCAATAGACCTTGGGGGCTTGACCAATGGCGACGGGACCCAGCGTCGTGCGGCCAGCCTCAAAGCTGATCGTCGCCTGAGCGGACTTGCCATCGTTCATCAGTTCGCGCGCCTGGACCACGGCGGCGGCGATCTGAGCGCCATTGGGCTCAATCAGACCGGTCTCGCCCATGGCCAGCAGGCCCCCGGAGCCTCTGTTCAGCTGGGCATCAAGACTACCGCGCAAACGTCCATCGACCCCAACGGTCAGGCTGCCAGAGCCCATGCCAAGGCTGGTATCGCCAAGGGTGATGCCGCCCTTGCGCAGGGTCATGGTCCCGCCCGCTTCGGTCCAGTGGCGCACCGCCTGAGGCCAGTCTGGACCGGTCAGATCATCGCGCTGGCTGAGGAGCGAGTCCCAGAGCACCGAGACCGGCTTTTCGCCAGCCAGACGCGCGGTCAGGCCGCCTGCCGCCGCCTTGCCGCCATCAATGCGAAACAGTAGGGCGGCCTCATCCTTACCGCCCGGCACCAGATGGAATTCCAGCTTCTCGGCCTTGCTGAGGGCAAAGGGTCTAGCGCCCGGTTCAGGCGTGAAGATCAGCTGAGCCCCCTCGACCGCGATCCGGGGCAAAGGTGCGTCTGTGGCGACAAAGCTAGCCCTCAAGGCCTTGCCCGAAACGCGCAGGCCCCCGGACACGGGCCGGGTGACGACGGCGCCGTCGCTGGCGACGATCATCCAGTGTTTTGCATTGAACGCGCTGGCCTCGGCCTTAAGGAGGGGCATATCCAGCCCCCAGCCCGACGGTTCACGCAGGCGCGCCTCGGTCAGGGTGACCGAAAAGCGGAAGGGATAGCCCGCGAGCTTGCGCTCTTTCCACGCCACCTCGAAGCCCGCCTTGCGCAGATCTGCGGCAGCCCGGTCCATATGCTGTTCCATCTGCCCCTTGAGCACCATCCAGCCCGCGCTCCAGCCAATGATGGCGATGCCGACCAAAATATAGGGAGCCACCAGCCAAAAGCGGCGAGGGGGTTTGCGAGGGGCGTCTTGGTCGGGCATGGTCGGCCTGAATGTCTTACGGGGTTAAGGTGAGTAAACAGATGGCGGTAGAGGATCAGGGCGATCGCTGGGTCTTTGGCTATGGCTCATTGATGTGGCGCCCGGGTTTTGCCTTTGTAGAGCGAAGAGCCGCCATTCTCCATGGCCGTCGTCGCGCCTTTTGCATCTATTCGGTTCACCATCGCGGCACCTATGAGCGTCCGGGACTGGTTTTGGGCCTTGCGCCCGGTGGTGCGGTGCGCGGCGCGGCCTTTCGGGTGGCGGCGTCGGACTGGGCTGAGACCTATGCCTATCTGCAAGAACGCGAACAGCCGACCGAGACCTATTTCGAAGCCTGGGCCAAGGTGCGGCTCGATGATGGGGCCAAGGCCTCGGCGCTAGTCTATCTGTCCGACCGCCAACATGCCCAGTGGGCGGGCCGTCTTAGCCTCGAGCAACAGGCGCAACTGATCGCGGGTGCCAAGGGGCTGTCGGGCCGCAATATCGATTATCT
>CANKPO010000246.1 GCA_947484535.1 Caulobacteraceae bacterium | reverse complement strand
GGCGTTCAAAATAGTTACCGGGGCGACCATAGTCGGCCAAGCCAATCTCATCGGGATCGATGGCGTGCAACTTCACCATCACCGCGCTCAGTTCCTCATAGATGGCAGCGCGCTCAGCCGGGGTCATGCCGGGCAAGCGGGCATCGCGGAAGATGCGGCCCTCTAGGAAGTCCATCACATAGAAGGTCGCGCCCGCGACGCTGTCGTCTTCGCAAAGGGCGCGCATGGTCGGGACGGGAAAGCCAACCTTGCCCAAGGCCGACATGACGCGGAACTCACGGTCGACCTGGTGGGCGCTGGCCAAGAGCTGCCCTGGTGGCTTCTTGCGCATGACATAACGCTTGCCGCCGGCCGTCAGCATATAGGTTGGGTTGGAGGCGCCGCCCTGAAACTGGCGCACCGATAGGGGCCCTTGATAGCCCTCGACATTGGCCGCAAGCCAGCGATCCAACGCCGCCTCGTCCAGTCGGTGCGCGGGGCGCACATCACCGATGGTCGGTTGTCCAGGATCAGCACTCATGGTTCGGTCTCCCAACAGGTCTTTTCATTATGTCTACGCCCTTTCCCCAAAGGCGCCCCAAGCAAAATCTTGAGGGTGCGCTATCCGGCCTTGGCCATGCTGGTTTCATACTGATCGGGGTGGATCACATAATAGTCCAGATCTGCCAGCAGCTTGGTCCAAGCCTGATCCATTTCAGCGGTCCAGTCCGAGGCCAGCAAGGCCTTCAAGGTCTCCGCGACGGTGGCAAAGAAGATGCGAAACACATCGGGCGGCACGTCATAGCCCTCATGGGTCACGACCTCGCACTGGATCATGGTGCTGGCATATTTGCGCTCACCGACGAAATCGAGGATGGCCTCAAAGACCCGCGCCAGCATCTCGCCCTTCACCGCATGGTTGGTGTCGCGCAAGAATAGGGCCTCCATCTCAGGGTGCTCCGCAAAGAGCCGCCCATAGACCAGCGGCGTCAGGTCCTCGCAGCGCTCAGCGGCAAGTTCCAGACTGGCTTCGATCAGGCTAGAGCTCATCTCTTAGCCTGCAGCCTGTCCAAAGCGGCGAACCCCAGCGATGGGGGCAACCCAATCGGGGGCATGGTCGGCATAGACCTCAACGCCCGGCTTGATGGCGCTCAAATCATCCAAGGTTCCGGCCTTGACCATGACCGCGCCAGGCATCAGATCGATCTTGGAGAGGATGGGCGAGCCGCAGTTGGCACAGAAATGGCGATGGACCCCCTTGCCGCTGTCACCCTTGTCCTCAAAGACCTTGGTTTCACCGTGCTGGACATAGTCCGCTTCCATGACCACCATATTGGTCGAAAAGACGCTGCCACTTTGGCGCTGGCAGTGGGTGCAGTGACAGATCGCTGTCACGGTCGGCTCGGCCTTCAACTCATAGCGCACCGCGCCGCACAGGCATCCGCCCTTCAGTCCTGACATCCTGATCACTCCCAGATTCTATTTTGCTCTTGAACCAAACTCTAGGTCCGATTGGCGCAAAGTCATAGGGGCTCGATCAAACTCTTGACGCGCCGCGCGCCAGACCCGACTAATCGCGTAACCATAAGAGGAAACGACAATGAAGCTGCATAGTTCCGTAGGCCCAAACCCGCATGTGGTGCGGATGTTCATGGCCGAAAAGGGCATCACCTTGCCCATCGTCACGGTCGACCTGATGGGCGGCGAAAACCGTCGCCCGCCCTATAACACTGCGGTCAATCCGGCTGGCCAGACGCCTGCGCTGGAGCTGGATGATGGCCGCTTTGTCTGCGAAATCACCACCATCTGCGAATATCTCGAAGAGGTTCAGCCCTCGCCCGCCTTGGTCGGCACGACCGCCGAGGAGCGCGCTGAGACCCGCATGTGGACGCGCCGCATCGATCTGAATATCTGCGAGCCCATGACCAACGCCTTCCGGGCGGCCGAGGGTCGTCCAATCTTTGAAAAGCGGATCATGCTGGTCGGCCCAAGCGGGGCTGAAGAGCTGAAAGCCATCGCCAAGGATCGCCTCAAATGGTTCGGTGACCAGATGGGCGATCGTCAGTTCGTCTGCGGGGATCGCCTGACCCTAGCCGATATTCTGCTCTACTGTTTCTTGACCTTCGGCGCCGCCGTCGGTCAGCCGCTGGCGACGGAACATGCTTGGACGGCGGCTTGGATCAAGCGCATGGACGAACGCCCAAGCGCTAAGGCCTAGCCTTCGGTTGAGGGTAAGGGGTTGGCGGCCTTGATCTTTTCGATCACGCCCGACAGCCCCGCCCCGCCGATCTCCTTGCCCAGCTTAAAGACCCCGCTGGCCCGGCCACAGAGCTCGCCATCGGCGGTGATCAGACATTGGGCAAAGGCCATATTGCGGGTGATTTTCAAGACCTGCGCACTGCCTTCAACCCAACTGCCAATCTGGGCCGGAGCCAAGAACTCTTGGCTGAGCTGAATGGTCGGCATGAACCGGCCCCGCATCTTGCTCTGATGGGCAATCGACATCGGCATCAACATGTCGATGAAGGTGGCCAACATGCCGCCGTGGCAGATCTGCATAGGGTTGCAGTGGCGCATCTCGACCCGAAAGCCAAGTTTAAGAACCTCACCATGGGGGTTCAGCCATAGGGGGCCATTGGCACCGATAAAGCCAATCTCAATCGGAAAGGCCGCAAAGCCGACCGGCGCATTAATCTCTTCGATGGACAGGTTCTGGGTCATGAGGGCAGCGCTATCAGCACTGCCCTTGCGGCGCCTAGCGGAAAAGTTTGATGGCCTTCAGATGGCGGACGAGAGCCGAGGCGCCAAGACTTGGCCGTCACGCCTAGCCCCATCAGTTCGGCGGATTACACCGCTCCAAAAAGGCGGTTGAGGCGGTGAGCATCTCAAGCCGAGTTTCGCTGGTCGAGAGCCAATGGTCCTCGCCCTTGAGGGTGACCATCTCGACCGGCTTTCCAGCCCTCTTTAGGGCCGCTTCCATCCGTTTACTCTGATCTATCGGCACGACCGTGTCATCGACGCCGTGAATGAGCAGGATGGGTGCTGAGGCCTTTGCTGCATGGAACTCGGGCGAAATGGCATCCAAGGCTGGGTCCTTGTCATTCTTGACCCCCAGATATTCGTACCAATAGCGTGAGGTCGAACTCCTAGAGCCATACTTATATGCAGTGTGAAGGAGCTGCTGGCTCATATTGGACGGTCCCGCCAGTGACACCGCGCAGCGATAGATACCGGTCTGGAGCGTCACCCCGGCTAAGGCCGCATAGCCGCCATAGGACCCGCCAACAATGGCGACACGCTTAGGGTCGGCCAATCCCTTCTTGACCAAGTCAGCGACACCATCCGACAGATCGGTCTGCATCTTGCGGCCATATTCACCAAACCCAGCCTTCAAATGTTCAAACCCAAATCCGTCTGACCCTCGAAACTGCGGCTGAAGGACGGCATAGCCAAGCGCGGCATAGGCCTGAGACCACCAGTCAAAGCCAATTTCGTCTCTAGAGAACGGGCCGCCATGAGGGAGCACGATTAGAGGCAAGTCCTTGGCGACACGATCTCTGGGCAGGGTCAG
>CANKPO010000245.1 GCA_947484535.1 Caulobacteraceae bacterium | reverse complement strand
TCAGGTACCTTTTGCACCTTGGGCGGCGGCGGCGGGGGCGGCACCGCTGGGCCCCCACCCCAAGCTTCGCCATAGGGAACTGGTCCCTCAGGCGTTAGCTGAGGTTTGGGCTCGGTGCCGGGCCGGAAGGCTTCTCGAATACCGTTGACCAGAACGAATTTGGCGGTCTTGGGCGGCTGAAAATCGCGATAGGGACTGCCGCGCAAGGCGGTCTGCATGAACTCGATAAAGATCGGCACAGCCGCCTGGCCGCCGGTCTCGCTATTACCGAGCGAACGATTGTCATCAAAACCGACAAAGACGCCGACCACGATTTCTGGCGAATAGCCCACGAACCAGGCGCTGCGATATTCGTTGGTGGTTCCGGTCTTTCCGGCCAAGGGACGGCCCAAGGAACTGACCTGCGCCGCTGTCCCGCGCTGAACCACGCCCTGCAGCATAGTGGTAATCTGATAGGCGGTAATCGGGTCGAGGACCTCAGTTCCGGCCGCAGGCAGACGGGGCGACTCCTCGCCTAAGAAGCCGACATTACAACGCTCGCAATCGCGACCGTCCCCCTTGAGCAGGGGCTTGCCTTCGCGGTCTTGAACCAGCTCAATCAGGTGCGGCTCGATCCGCCGGCCACCATTGACGAACGGGGCATAGGCGGCGGTAAGCTTAAAGGGCGTTGTCTCACCAGACCCGAGCGACATGGCCAGAACCGGCGACATATCCTTGACGACCCCCATGCGGATGGCGGTCTCGCGCACCTTGTCCATGCCAATCGCCTGCGCCAAGCGCACCGTCATGGCGTTACGCGATTGCTCCAGACCCTTTCGCAGGACCAGATTGCCGTAATAGTCTTTGCTGTAGTTCTCCGGGGTCCAGTCCTTGTCCGCGGTTTCGCCCTTAATGGTAATCGGGGCATCGGCCACGACGCTGGCCGGGGTGTAACCATTGTCCAAAGCCGTCGCATAAACAAAGGGCTTGAACGCCGAGCCCGGCTGACGCTTAGCCTGGGTCGCACGATTGAACTTCGATAGGGAGAAACTATAGCCACCAACCAGGGCCAGCACCCGGCCCGAATAGGGGTCCATGGCCACCAGCGCTCCATTGACGGTGGGGATCTGCTTAAGGGCAAACTGTCCCGGCAATTTACTTGGCGCGACAAAGATCAGGTCCCCAACATTGAAGCCCTTGGTCGCCCGCGCCCAGACCACATCCTCTTCGACAATAGACCCGGTCTTGCCGTCCGTTAGCCGAACCTTGACCGGACCCTTAGCGGCTTCAACAACCGCGATGACCCAATCGCGGCGCTCATAGGGTGGGGTCAGGGCCTTGGCCTTCTTTTGCCAGCCCTCCTGACCAAGCTCGACCCGACCGACGGCCCCGCGCCAGCCATGACGGCGATCATAGAGCTCCAGGCCCTGCATCAGGGCCACACGTGCGGCGGTCTGCAAACGAATGTCCAAGGTAGTGCGAAGGTAATAGCCCCCCTCATTGACCTTGTCGCCAAGGGTCAAGATCGCGCGCTGACGAACCTCTTCGATGAAATAGTCCGCATCGCGATAGCGTGCTCGGCTCGGTTCGGCCTGAACCTTGAGGTCCGCAGCCATAGCCACCTTGGCCTCTTGGGGCGTGACCCAGCCTAGCTCGGCCATTTCGCCGATGATCCAGTTGCGGCGGCGGATGGCATTGGCCTTGTTGCGGACCGGCTGATAGTTCTGTGGTCCCTTCGGCAAGGCCGCCAGATAGGCGGTCTCGGCCAAGGTCAGGTCCGACAGCGGCTTTCCAAAATAGTTATAGGCCGCAGCGCCCACGCCGAAGGACCGATAGCCAAGCCAGATCTCGTTGAGATAGAGCTCCATGATCTTGGGCTTGCTGAGCACCTGCTCAAGGCGATTGGCGAGAATGGCCTCTTTGAACTTACGGCCAAAGGTGACGTCGCTATTCAGCAGCACGTTCTTGGCCACCTGTTGGGTGATGGTTGACCCACCCTCTAGGCGGCGGCCACGACTGACATTCAAGACGTTCTTAAGAACCGCGCGGCTCAGACCCTGATAGTCGATGCCGTCATGCTCGTAAAAGTTACGGTCCTCAGCGGCCATAAAGGCCTTCACCACCCGAGGCGGGATCTGATCATAGGGCACGAAAATACGGCGTTCGCGCGAAAACTCACCGATCAGGGTGCCGTCCCACGCATAGACCCGCGTCGCGGTCGGGGGGCGGTAGTTCACAAGGTCGGAGGCATCGGGCATGTCGTGAAACAGCCACGCCGAATAGACCGCCAAGCAAATACCTGCCGCAGCGATCAGGCTGAGGACGGCAACGCCTGCAATCGAAATCCAACGCTCAATCCGCTGCAAGACCCAGAACCTCCACGGGGCACCTTCACCGATGCCAAACCCGCACAGACCTCGGTCTATCCCGTGTCGCGGTCAGACGTAAAGCGCAAGAGGTTGAAAATTGAAGGGGGGAGCCGTCCCACCGATAGGCTAGCGCCGATTAACGCGACGCTATCCGCAACTCTTCATCGAAAAAGGCGTCGATGGAGTCACCAACCGAATCCATGAAGTCCTGACGGGACTCACGATTGGCTAACAGGGCCTCATCTTCAAGATTTGTGATGAAACCCATTTCAAGCAACACGGCGGGGACATCGGGAGCCAACAGAACCACAAAACCCGCATCCCGATGGCTGCGCGCCAAGAGCTGCACATGATCATCGATCCGCGTCAGCAACAGTTGGGCAAAGGATGCTGACCGGTTCTTGGTCGCGCGCTGGGTGAGGTCCAGCAGGATCTGCTTCACGGCCTTATCCTGAGCCGGAAGGTTCACATCATGGAACCAATTGTTCTTCTCAAGCGCATTGCGTGCGACGCGATCAGAGCCCTTATCAGAGAGGGTATAGACGCTCGCGCCCCGGGTCTGACTGTTCGGGCCCGAATCCGAATGGAGCGAGATAAAGAGGTCGGCATTGGCGTGGCGCGCGACCTGCACGCGATTTTCCAACGGGATGAAAACATCGGTATCGCGCGTCAAGATCACCTTGTAACGGCCGGACCGGTCCAGCCGCTCTTTCAGCCCAAGGGCCGCTGCAAGATTGATGTCTTTCTCATTGGCCGCAGAACCCCTAGCGCCCGGATCGTGACCGCCATGGCCTGCGTCAATGACAATGACCTTCTTCAGACGCAGAGGCGCAACATAAGGGCGCGGCGTCGACGTGGCCTTCTGCACCGCCACAGGCACAGCGCGAACGGAAGGTGCAGGGGGCAGCAGAACCGGCGAAGGGGCTTTGACGGACACAGGCGTCAATAGCGCTGGCTTGGCCACCACCACTGGCGCGACCGTAGAAACTGGCGTGATCGTGGAGACCGGCGCGGTCGCAGAAACTGGCGCGGTCGCAGAGACTGAACTGGAGGACACAATATCGACGACATAGCGATAGGCGCTAGAGCCCTCGCTCGGAGGCAGCAAGAACCTGCGCTTAACGCTCGCGGGTCCAGCAAGATCGAGACGGAGCCGCGCGGCGCCGCCCGCCTGATCCATCATCCAACCCTTGACCAACCCTTGGCCAGAACCTTG
>CANKPO010000244.1 GCA_947484535.1 Caulobacteraceae bacterium | reverse complement strand
TACTTGCTGACGCTATGCTCATCGGCACCGATGGCCGAGATCTGCACCATCTGGCTGATGCCCTGAGCAACACAGGCCTTGGCGATGGTCTCTGGCCCCATGGCCTGCAGGCTCTGAAAGCCCTGACGGCCTGACTCATACAGAACCCCGACCGCATTGACGCAGGCCTCCGCCCCTTCGAGCGCTCGGGCCACCGACGAGGGCACGCGGATATTGGCCTGCACGACCTCGATCTGACCGACATCGCCCAGCATCCGCAGCCGATAGCCCAGCCCCGGACGACGCACCGCCACCCGCACGCGCAGACCCTTGCGCGCCAAAGACCGAACGATCTGCGCGCCGACGAACCCCGACCCGCCAAAAACGGTGACCAGACCTTGCATGATATCCTCGACCTCTAAGATCCGGCAAACCGGCCTTGCTGCCCACGGGATAGACGAGCGGCCCTTCCTGCGCAACGGCCCAAGCGGCCCTGAGCGCCTATCAATGTCATTTGCCGCCAAAAGCTGCATTGACCGGACGATAGAGAAGCCCTATCTACCGCCCCTGCCTTGATCCGGCTTACCGGACACAGGGCCCAGGTGGCGGAATTGGTAGACGCGCTGGCTTCAGGTGCCAGTGATCGAAAGGTCGTGGAGGTTCGAGTCCTCTCCTGGGCACCATCAAGTGCCCGATACAAAAAGCCTCCCCAAGGTTGATCCTTGGGGAGGCTTTTTGTTTGGGGTGGGGAACACAAACAAGACCCCCTACCCCGGCTACGCGGGTACTTCTGCCAGAGAGGGGGAAGATCAAGAGGCGGCAAATCTTCCCCCTCTGGGGGAAGTGAGCCGAAGGACCGATTGGATGCCTTGTTGTCTTTCTCTCACCTGTTCCTTGTACCAGGCCGAGTCACAGCGGGTCCCGTTCTTGTCGTGTGAAAGGGTCTGGATCCCCGCCTTCGCGGGGAACGCGGCTTGGATAAGGGGTCAGATATGATGGGACGTGGATGCCTCCTACTCCGTTTTCCCCGCGAAGGCGGGGACCCAGAACCTTACACACCGAGGCAAGGGGACCGGCTGAAACCCAGGGCCGCCAAGCAAAATTCGCTTTCGTACATTTTGGCGCTGTGCGAGAACGCGCTGATCTTGTGGTTTGACGCGCTGTGATCACACCACACCGATTTGAGCCAGTTTCACACTCACAATCAATCCGAAACACTCAGTGGCTCGCGGTCACCCCCTGAGTAATACAGTCATTATAGTCTTTAAAGGTCCGTCAGTTGCACTCCAACTTCTCCGAAATACCCAAGAATGGGTGAGATCGATGCCGTTATAACTTGGGTAGATGGATCCGCACTCGTCCACTCTGAAAAGCGTGCGCGCTTTATGTCTGCCGCTGAGCAGCCTTTGCATGGCAACGCCATTAACCCGCACCGATGGGTCGACAGCGACGAGCTGGGCTATTGTCTTCGGTCGATCGAACTCAATGCGCCGTGGATTCGCCGGGTCTGGATCATTACGGATGACCAACAGCCGCGCCTGGCAAAGCTCTCATCGGCATTTCGCGCCAAGATCAGCATTATCGACCATCGCGAGATTTTCGCTGGCTACGACCATGTCCTACCGACCTTCAACTCGATCAGTATTGAAACCATGCTGTGGCGGATTAGCGACCTCGCCGAGCAGTTTCTGTACTTCAATGACGATGTGTTCGTGACCACACCGGTTGAACCCGACGACTTTTTTACGCCTACGGGGCCCGTGCTTCGGGGTCACTGGGCAGATCATGGCGATCTGGAGCGTTGCGCTATCAAGCGTAGTGAAGTGTCGTTGCTTAACCATTTCAACCAGATCAAGTCGGCCGCCATGATTGGCTATGGTGCGGACCACATCTTTCTGAGTGCCCATGTCGTGCATCCGATGCTGCGGTCAGTGATGGAAAAGCTATTCGCCGAGCACAGTGATAGTTTTCTCGAAAACATGGCCCACCGGTTTCGCGGCACCGAGCAGTTCCTTCCCCAAGCGCTCCACAATCATGCCTGTATTCGAGATGGCAGCGCCGCTATTCTTGACAGACTCGATCATCTTCACCTGCCGATTGGAATGTTCGATGAGCGGACGGTCGATCAGGTCAGGGCTGATGTGGGTGCAGCAGCATCGCCGGCAATCAAGTTTTTATGCATCAACGATTTGCCAATGCTTGAGCACCATATCGGCGATGCCCGCGATTGGATCGAATATGTGATTGGCTTGAGGACCCTCAAGCCAAAAGCGGCCTGACGGCAAACCGTCATAAGGGCGGATAGAGACGCAGGACAGTTTATCTCTCCCGATCTGGTCGGGTTGCAGTGGGTCTCTTTCGTCTCGCGTGAAAGGGTCTGGGTCCCCGCCTTCGCGGCGAACGCGGCGGAGATGTGGGGTGAGATATGAGGGGGCATGGATGCACCCAAGCCCTCTCCCCCCGATTTCCCCGCGAAGGCGGGGAGCCAGACCCTTGCGCACTGAGGGAAGGGGCTTGGCTGGTTTCCTTCTTTCGCAGGAAACGCAGTGGAGGGGACGGGGGATGACCCCCTCACCCAACCCTCTCCCCCAAGGGGACGAGGGCTAGGCGCGGGGACACTCCAGCCTATCCTTGCGCGGCGCAGGCGGAGGGCCTAGTTTCGGATGGAAGGCTGGCCGGTTCAGCCGGTCCCTTACCCCCGCCTTGTTCAAGGCGCTCAGTCGGAGCCGCGTGCATCCTGTGACCAATTTTTTGCATGTGGGCGATCTGCCCGATGGACTCGATCTCGGCTCTAGCGTGGCGATTGATTCTGAGACCATGGGCCTGCGTCTGGGCCGTGATCCCCTGTGCGTGGTGCAGCTCTCAAGCGGCAATGGCGATGCCCATGTGGTGCAGATGAGCCGCCCGGGCTATGACGCGCCCAATCTGAAGCGCATCCTGACCGATCCGACGGTGCTCAAGATTTTCCATTTTGGCCGCTTTGATATTGCCATGTTCCTGCTGCATCTGGGTGTCCTGACCGCGCCGGTCTATTGCACCAAGATCGCCTCCAAGCTGGCCCGGACCTATACTGACCGCCATGGCCTCAAGGATGTGTCGCGCGAGCTTTTGTCCATCGAACTGTCCAAGGCTCAACAGAGTTCTGACTGGGGCGCCGAAACCCTTTCGCCCGAACAGATCGCCTATGCTGCCTCGGATGTGCTGAACCTGCACGCCCTGCGAGATCGCCTAGACGCCATGCTGGTGCGCGAAGGCCGCGATGGCTTGGCCAAGGCCTGTTTTGAGTTTTTGCCGCACCGCGCCGCGCTCGATCTGGCAGGGTGGGAAGATAACGACATCTTCGCCCACACCTGATCTCGGACCCCTGATCCCTCACCATGACCCTTGCTGCCGATTCCGTTTTTGACGCGATACCAGAGGACGTGCTGCGCCGCCGACGCAACATGGAACAATGGCGGCGCCGTTCGCGGATCATTCATCTGCTGCGCAAGGCCCTGCCCGCAGCGGCCATATCGATCCTGGTCGGACTGATCGGCTGGATCGTGATCAAGGCCCTGCTGGCGACGATCATCGACGTGCGCGGTTC
>CANKPO010000243.1 GCA_947484535.1 Caulobacteraceae bacterium | reverse complement strand
GTCGGCCTGCCCGCCATCGTCCGCCCGTCCTTTACCCTGGCCGGCACCGGCGGCGGCATTGCCTATAATATGGAAGAGTTCCGCGAGATCGTCGAACGCGGCCTCGACATGTCCCCGACCACCGAAGTGCTCATCGAAGAGAGCGTCCTCGGTTGGAAAGAATATGAGATGGAGGTCGTGCGCGATAAGGCTGACAACTGCATCATCGTCTGTTCCATCGAGAATATCGATCCGATGGGCGTCCATACGGGCGACTCCATCACGGTCGCCCCAGCCATGACCCTCACGGATAAGGAATATCAGTGGATGCGCGCGGCCTCGATTGCCGTGCTGCGCGAGATCGGCGTCGAGACCGGCGGCTCAAACGTCCAGTTCGCGGTCAATCCCAAGGATGGCCGTATGGTCGTCATCGAGATGAACCCCCGCGTGTCACGCTCCTCGGCGCTGGCCTCCAAGGCGACGGGCTTTCCCATCGCCAAGGTCGCGGCCCGACTGGCCGTGGGCTATACGCTTGATGAGCTGATGAACGACATTACCGGCGCGACCCCGGCCTCGTTCGAACCGACCATCGACTATGTCGTCACCAAGATCCCGCGCTTTGCCTTCGAGAAATATCCCGGCGCAGAGCCCTATCTGACCACCTCCATGAAGTCGGTCGGCGAGGTCATGGCCATCGGTCGCACCTTTGCCGAAAGCGCCCAGAAGGCCCTGCGCGGCCTCGAAACCGGCCTAACCGGCTTTAACGAGATCGAGATCGAAGGGGCTGGCGATCCAGAAACTGGTAAGGCCGCCATTGTTCGCGCCCTGGGCCAGCCGACCCCGGACCGGCTGCGCGTCATTGCCCAAGCCTTCCGCCACGGTCTCAGCGTCGACGAGATCAACGAGGCCTGTTCCTACGAGCCTTGGTTCCTGCGCCAGATCGAGACCATCGTCGCGACCGAAGCCGAGATCCGCTCCAGCGGCCTGCCGACCGACGCTAACGCCATGCGCAAGATCAAGGCCATGGGTTTCTCAGATGCACGGCTAGCCGAACTAACCGATGGCGCGGAAAAGGCCGTCCGCTCGGCCCGTCAGGCGCTGGGCGTTCGCCCCGTCTATAAGCGCATCGATACCTGCGCAGCGGAGTTCTTCGCCAAGACCCCCTACATGTATTCGACCTATGAAAGCGGCGCGCTGGGTCAGGTGCCAAGCTGCGAGTCCGAGCCCTCGAACCGTCGTAAGGCCGTGATCCTCGGCGGCGGTCCCAACCGGATCGGCCAAGGGATTGAGTTTGACTATTGCTGCTGTCATGCCGCCTTCGCGCTCGATCAGATCGGGGTGGAATCGATCATGGTCAACTGTAACCCCGAGACCGTGTCCACCGACTATGACACCTCCGACCGCCTCTATTTCGAGCCCCTGACGGCAGAAGACGTGCTGGAGCTCTTGGATGTTGAGCGGTCCAACGGCACCCTGATCGGCGTCATCGTCCAGTTTGGCGGCCAGACACCGCTGAAGCTGGCGCAAGCCTTGGAAGATGCGGGCATCCCCATCCTTGGCACGTCACCCGACGCCATCGACCTGGCCGAAGACCGCGAGCGGTTCCAGCAACTGCTGCACAAGATCGGCATTGCTCAGCCGATCAACGCCATCGCCCGCTCGGTCGAAGAGGCCTTTGCCGGGGCCCACGCGGTTGGCTATCCCATCGTCATCCGCCCCTCCTATGTGCTGGGCGGCCGGGCCATGGAGATCATCCGCGATGATGAGCAACTGACCCGCTATGTCCGCGACGCCGTGAAGGTGTCGGGCGACAGTCCGGTGCTGATCGACCAATATCTTTCCCGCGCCACCGAGGTGGATGTGGACGCCATTGCCGACGGCGAGACCGTGTTCGTGGCCGGGGTCATGGAACATATTGAAGAGGCCGGGGTCCATTCGGGCGATAGCGCCTGCTCGATGCCGCCCTATTCGCTCAGCCCCGCCATCATCGACGAGTTGAAGCGCCAGACCGAGGCCATGGCCAAGGCCCTGAATGTGCGCGGCCTGATGAATGTGCAGTTCGCCATCGAAGAGCCCCAGTCCGACGCCCCGCGTATCTTTGTGCTGGAGGTAAACCCCCGCGCCTCGCGCACCGTGCCCTTCGTGGCCAAGACCATCGGTGAGCCCCTCGCCGGGATCGCCGCCAAGGTCATGGCGGGCGTCAGCCTGGCCAGCTTTGGCTTGACCGAGAAGGTCTATGAGCACGTCGCCGTCAAGGAGGCTGTGTTCCCCTTCGCGCGCTTCCCCGGCGTCGATACGCTGCTTGGCCCAGAAATGCGCTCGACCGGCGAGGTGATGGGACTGGATTGGCGCCGCGAGGGCGAGACCTTCGCCCCAGCCTTTGCTCGCGCTTTCGCAAAGAGCCAGCTCGGCGGCGGGGTCGTCCTGCCCGAGGCTGGAACGGCCTTTGTCTCGGTCAAGGAGGGTGACAAGCCCTTCGTGCTCGACGCCATCCGGCTCCTGATCGGCAAGGGCTTTAAGATCATCGCCACCTCCGGCACCGCCGACTATCTGCGCGAGCAGGGCGTGGCAGCGACCGAGGTCAAGAAGGTGCTGGAAGGCCGTCCCAACATTGTCGATGCCATGAAGAACGGCGACGTACAGTTGGTGTTCAACACCACCGAGGGCAAGCAATCCATTCAGGACAGCTTCTCGATCCGCCGCTCGGCCCTGATGATGAAGATCCCCTACTATACCACCACCGCCGGAGCCCTCGCCGCCGCCCAGGCCATCGCCTTGGCCACGCCGGAGGGTCTGGAAGTCCGCGCCCTGCAATCCTACTAGCCTCGAATTTGAACCAGAGCGCCATGACCGACGACACAGCCTATCAGATCATCGCTAGGGGCCCGCGCCTGATCGCAGAGGCCGCGGCCCGCGCGGTGGACCAGGACGCGGTGTTGGAAAGCACCACCTACTCGATCCTCGAAGAGGACGAGGACCATGATGTCTGGCGCATCGATGCCTTCCCAACCACCGAGCAAGAGTCCGCGCAATATCAAGCGGTTCTGGGCGGTTTCGAAGGACTGGTCGTCACCTGTGAAAAGCTCGCCGATGCAGACTGGCTGGCCATGGCCCTGTCGGGTCTGCCGCCTGTGCGGGCGGGCCGGTTCTTTATTCACGGCGTCCATGACCGGGGCCGCGCGCCGGTCAATAGCGTCAATCTGCGCATCGAGGCGGGGGCGGCCTTTGGCACGGGTCACCATGGCACGACGGTCGGCTGTCTTCTGGCCTATGACCAGCTTCTCAAGTCCAAGCGCTTTGGCCGCGTGCTCGATGTCGGCGCAGGCACTGGTGTTCTGGCCATCGCAGCGGCCCGAACTGGCACCGCCAAGGCCGTGGGCACCGATATTGACCGCGTCTCGGTCCGCATCTCGAAAGAAAATGCCAAGGTCAACCAGACCAATGCCCGCTTCGTCCACGCCTTTGGCCTCAGCCACAGGGCGGTGCGCGAACATGCCCCCTATGATCTGGTCTTTGCCAATATCTTGGCCCGCCCTCTGGTCTTCCTCGCCCAAGACATCAAGGGCGCCTTGAAGCCCGGCGGCAT
>CANKPO010000242.1 GCA_947484535.1 Caulobacteraceae bacterium | reverse complement strand
TGTCGCCTGGCGCGCGATCCTTTCGGCAAGGGCCGGGTTCTGGTCGGCGAGGGCCTTGTGGGCGCGGTCCAGCAATGATTTGGGCATGAGCGGCGCACCTTTAGTTTAGTGTCTCCTTGTATGGGCACCCCGCGCTAAAATTGAATTAACCCTGTTTGAGGCCGATTGACCCTCTGCGGGCCATATGACGTTATGGGTGCCAATTGATAAGGGGGCTGATGCGGCCCCTTTCGGAGGCACCTTCGATGCTGTTCAAAAATCTCGTTCACCCCACCGCCGAACAGGCCAAGGCCTTTTTCAGCACGCCGGAAGACGGCCCCTTCGTCATGGTCAATCTGCTGAAATTCAAGCCCAAGGCGGACTATGCCGATGGGGCCGACGCCGACATTTCGGGCTTTGAGGCCTATCTGCGCTATGGCCGCAAGGTCCGTCACCATATTCTCAAGGTCGGGGGCACGCCCGGCTATTCGGGACCGGTGACAGGCTTGATGCTGGGCGAGGTCGAAGAGCTCTGGGACATGATCGCTCTGGCGGAATATCCCTCGCTCGCGGCCATGCAGGAGATGGTCCAGAGCCCAGAGTACCAAGAGATCGCCAAACATCGTGACGCGGGCCTCGCCGGTCAGTTGAACATCAAGACCAAGGGCACGCTGGGATGACCCTTGCCTTCGATCTCTATTGGTCTTTCCGCTCGCCCTATTCCTATCTGGTGACAGACCGGATTGTCGCCTTAGAGCGGGAATATGATGTGAAGTGCAACCTGAGGGTTGTCTATCCGATCGCGGTGCGCCAGCCTGATTTCTTCGCCAATAATGACCCGCTTTGGATCACCTATTTTGGCAAGGACATCCATCGCAGCGCCCAGTTCGCAGGCGTGCCCTTCCGCTGGGCGCGGCCCGATCCGGTCTATATGGACCCGCAAACCCGGACCTATCCTAAGGAACAGCCCTATATCCACCGCCTCTCGTGGCTGGGTGTCGCGGCGAGCGAGCGGGGCAAGGGTATGGCCTTTATCGAGCAGGTCGGTCGTCTGATTTGGGACGGAACAGTCGCAGGCTGGAACGTCGGGGACCATTTGGCGCAGGCTGTGGCCCGCGCCGGGTTAGACCTTGCAGAGCTTGATGCGGCCATTTCAGCGCCGGATGAGGCCGAGCGGTTGGATAGCATCATCTCCGCCAACCAGGCCGCTCAGCGCGAAGGCGGTCACTATGGCGTGCCTCTGATGGTCTTCGAGGGCGAGCCCTTCTTCGGCCAAGACCGGTTTGATCAGTTGGTCTGGCGGATGGGCCAGTGGGGCCTGGCGAAGCGCTAGCACCAGCTGGCTTAGTCTGGAAAGGATGAGCCGACGGGGTTCAGTCGGACCGAGTGCTGGGCCGAAACCAGACCTTAAATTTCGGGTGCCGAACCCACTAGCGGCAGTTGTAATGTCAATATATGCTCCGCTTCAATAATGACCGATGATGTGCCCGTAGACCTATGCGGGCTGATCTTTCTGGGAGGGACCTATGCGACTTTGGACCTGGTTGGGCGCGATTGCGCTCGTCATTGCGATCGGCTTGGGATGGGTTGTTACCCACAAGGAGGCGGTCTTTATGATGATCGCCAAGTCACAACTTCCAAAGGTTGAACCTAACCGGCCAGTGACCTGGGCTGAAGGTCCCGCGACCGCGCCCGAGGGCAAGCGTCCGCCAAACATCATTGTCATCTTGGTCGATGACCTCGGTTACAATGATATTACGCTGAACGGCGGCGGTATTGCCGGTGGCGCAGTCCCCACCCCAAATATCGACTCCCTTGCGCGCGACGGCGCGAACTTCGTCAATGGCTATGACGCCAACGCGACCTGTGCTCCGTCGCGGGCGACGATCATGACGGGCCGTTACGCGACCCGCTTTGGCTTTGAGTTCACCCCGGCGCCCGTAGCCTTCCTAAGGATGGTTGGGACCCAAAAGGAAGACGGTGCGATCGCAGCGCCGACCTTCTTTGCCGACCGGATCAAAGACATGCCGCCCGGAACAACAAAGGGCGCGCAGGCGGTCAACAATCTGGCTGTGCCGACCAGCGAAATCTTTATTCCGGCCCTGCTGAAGGCCAAGGGCTATCAGACCCTGCATTTCGGCAAGTGGCATCTGGGTTCATCCAAAGGCACGCGCCCAGAAGAAAAGGGCTTTGATGAGAGCCTTGGCTTTATGTCCGGTGGGTCGATGTTCCTGCCCGAAAATGACCCCACGGTCGTCAATGCAAAGCAGCCTTGGGACCCTATCGACCGCTTCTTGTGGCCCAACCTGCCCTATATGGTGCAGTTCAACGGCTCCGAGAACTTCGCGCCTAAGGGCTATATGACCGACTACCTCACCGATGAGGCGATAAAGTCGATCCGAGCCAACCGCAATCGTCCCTTCTTCATGTACTTCACGCCGAACGCGATCCACACCCCGCTGCAGGCCAAGAAGGCGGACTATGACGCCCTGCCACAGATCAAGGATCACCGTCTGCGCGTCTATGGCGCGATGATGCGCAATCTCGATCACAATGTTGGGCGCATTCTGAAGCAGCTGAAGGATGAGGGGATCGACGACAACACCCTGATCATCTTGAGCAGTGACAATGGCGGGGCGCACTATATCGGCCTGTCGGAGATCAACCGGCCCTTCCGAGGGTTCAAGGCGACCTTCTTTGAAGGCGGCATTCGCTCGCCCTTCTTCATGCGTTGGCCCGGAACCATTCAGGCCGGTAGCCAGTTCCCCTATCCCGTCGGTCATATGGACATCTTCCCAACGGCCGCTGCGGCTGCTGGGGCTGACCTGCCTAAGGACCGGGTTATCGACGGCGTTGATCTGCTCCCTTACCTGAAAGGTACGGCTAAGGGTCGTCCGCACCAGACCATGTTCTGGCGCTCGGGTCAGTATGAGGTTGTCCGCGATGGCGATTGGAAGCTTCAGTATAATGGCGCGCTGAAAAAGCTGTGGCTGTTCAACCTTGCGGTTGACCCGACCGAGCAGAACAACCTCGCGGCCACGGAGTCTGCGCGGGTTGTGGCCATGCAGGCCCTGTTGAAGGCCCATAATGCCGAGAGCGTCAAACCTCTCTGGCCTTCGCTGCTGCAAGGCCCCGTGGCCATCGACCAACCGAGTGGTGTGCCGACCAAGGCCGATGCCGAATATATCCAGTGGGATAACTAGGCCTGAAACAGAAAGGGCAGAGCGACCGTTTCCGGTGGCTCTGCCCTTTTTAGATCTAATGGGTTTGGACTATTCGGCGGCAACCGACTGGGGAGCAGCGACCGAGAACCGCTCCTGCCAAACCTTGAGCGTGGCGCTATTGTCCTGGTGCCAGGGGTGGAAGCCGGGACGGAACCAATCCCAATAGGATTTCCAACTCTTGCGGAACAGACCGGGCTTACCGAACAGGTAGCCCAGAACGCTCAGCCTCGCCTTCCAAGGTTTCATGCCGTCGGCGATCAGCAACATGCTGGAGAATCTCGTAATGTTGGACACGAACATCACGGTCATGATCAGCATGATCCGAACGCGCAGGCCATAGCGCTGGCTGGGCTTCCAGTTTTT
>CANKPO010000241.1 GCA_947484535.1 Caulobacteraceae bacterium | reverse complement strand
TGCCTTTAAGGGACTGGCAACGGTGTCCGTGCGCTATTGGCCCGCTTGCGCCTTTGCCCTCAGACGCCAGTCAGACTATAGGAGGGCACGCTTTTCGTGCTTTTCAGGTAATTGCCGCCCATGACCGCCCAATATGACGTCGCCGCCATCGGCAATGCCATCGTCGATGTGATCTCGCCCGCCAATGACGCGTTCCTTGTGACTGAAGGCATGGCCAAGGGCTCGATGGCCCTGATTGACGATGATCGGGCAGCCCAGCTCTATGGCCGCATGGCCGCTGGGATCGAAACCTCTGGCGGGTCTGCGGGCAATACGGTGGCGGGTATTGCCAGCCTTGGCGGTACGGCAGCCTATATTGGCAAGGTGGCCCAAGATCAGCTTGGCGATGTCTTTGCCCATGATATTCGCGCCATCGGTGTTCAGTTCGACATTCCGCGCCTGATCGATGGTCCGGCAACCGCGCGCTGCCTGATCAATGTGACGCCCGATGGCCAAAGGACCATGTCGACCTTTTTGGGCGCGTCCAATCAGCTGACTGCCGCCGATGTTGATCCCGACCTGATCACGGCCTCCAGCATCCTCTATCTGGAGGGCTATCTGTTCGATCCGGAAGCCGCTCGGCGCGCCTTTGCCAAGGCCACCGCTATAGCCCGCACCAATAGCCGGATGATCGCCCTGACCCTATCGGACAGCTTTGTCGTTGAGCGCCACCGCGCTGCGCTACTGGGCTTTATTGACAGCGAGGTCGACATCGTCTTTGCCAATGAGGCCGAGATCTGCGCCCTGTTCGAGACCAATGACGTCAATGCCGCCATCGACGCCATGCGCGGCCGGGCCAATATCGCCGCCGTAACGCGCGGTGAGCATGGCTCAACGATCCTGGCTGGCGACCAGATCCACCAGATTACCGCCAGCCCCGTCGGTCATGTGCTCGACACCACCGGCGCAGGCGATCAATATGCGGCAGGCTTCCTCTTTGGTCTGGCGCGGGGCCGGTCCTTTGCCGATTGCGGTCGCCTGGGATCCTTAGCCGCCGCCGAAGTCATTTCTCACTATGGTCCCCGTCCACAGGTCTCTCTCAAGGACCTTGTCGCCCAAGCTGGCCTTTAAAAGGAGCCGTCCCCATGGCTGCACCGAGAACCGCCGAAGTTATTCGGGAAACCAAAGAGACCTATATCCGGGTCACCATTGATCTGGACGGGACGGGCAAGGCTCAGATCTCGACCGGCATTGGTTTCTTTGACCATATGTTGGACAGTTTTGCGCGCCATGGCGGCTTTGATCTGACGGTCGAGGCCAAGGGCGATCTGCATATCGACTTTCACCACACGGTCGAAGATGTCGGCATTGTCTTGGGTCAGGCCATGGCCAAGGCCCTTGATGGGTTTGCTGGAATTCGCCGCTTTGGCCATGCCGAAATCCCCATGGACGAGACCTTGAGCCGCTGTGCCATTGACCTGTCCAACCGGCCCTATCTGGTCTGGAAAGTGGCTTTCAGCCGTCCAAAGATCGGTGATTTCGACACCGAGCTGTTCAAAGAGTTTCACCAAGCCTTCGCTATGAATAGCGGGGCCTGCGTGCACCTCGAATGTGCCTATGGCGAGAACAATCACCATATTGCCGAGAGCGGCTTTAAGGCGCTGGCCCGCGCCCTTCGCACCGCCGTCGAGCTTGATCCCAAGACCCAAGGCCAAGCAGCCTCGACCAAAGGCGTTCTGTAACCGCGCCGATGCAAAAGATTGTTCTGATTGATTACGGCTCGGGAAACCTGCGCTCGGCCCAAAAGGCCCTCGTGGCAGCAGCAGCGACACTGAGCGGTGGCTTCGACATCTGCGCCAGTGATGATCCCAAGATCATTGCGGCAGCCGATCGCCTCGTGCTGCCCGGCGTCGGGGCCTTTGCCGCCTGTATGAGGGCCTTAGGCGACCGGGTTGGCGTGATCGAGGCCATGACCGAAGCGGTTCAGAAAGGCGCAAAGCCGTTCTTGGGCGTCTGTGTCGGCATGCAGCTCCTCGCCGAGCGCGGCCTTGAATTTGGTCAGACCCAAGGCCTTGGCTGGGTCGGGGGAGAGGTTCGTCCCCTCACACCCAGCGACCCGCACTGCAAGATCCCCCATATGGGCTGGAACGCACTCGAAGAGATGACCGACCATCCGCTGCTGCGCGGGCTCGAGGTCGGCGCGCACATGTACTTTACCCATTCCTACGCCCTGTTCCCTAGCGACCCGAGCGATGTCATTGCTCAGGTTGATCATGGCGGGCGCTTTACCGCCGCCGTGGCCAAGGCCAATGTCGCGGGCGTACAGTTTCACCCTGAAAAATCACAATCGGCAGGTCTGCGCCTGCTCGCCAATTTCCTGGAGTGGCGGCCATGATACTTTACCCCGCCATCGACCTGAAGGACGGCCAATGTGTGCGTCTGCTCCATGGAGACATGGACAAGGCGACCATCTTCAATAGCTCGCCCGCCGATCAGGCCGCGCGCTTTGCGGCCAATGGCTTTGAGTGGCTGCATGTGGTCGATCTCAATGGCGCGATAGAGGGTCGGCCCGTCAATGCCGATGCGGTCAGCGAGATCTTGCGCACCGTCTCCATTCCCGTTCAGCTCGGCGGCGGTATCCGCACCTTCGAAGCGGTCGAGCGTTGGATCGAGGCCGGAGTTAGCCGGGTTATTCTGGGCACCGTAGCCGTTCGCGACCCCGATATGGTTCGCCGCGCCGCTGCTGCCTTTCCAGAACAGATCGCCGTGGCGGTTGATATTCGCGATGGCATGGTCGCTGTTGAGGGTTGGGTCGGGGCATCGGATCTGGATGCGGTGACCCTATCGCGCCGGTTTGAAGATGCGGGCGTCGCAGCCCTGATCGTCACCGATATTGGCCGCGACGGCGCCCTGACCGGGGTCAATGTTGAGGCCGTGGGTGCCGTCGCCGACGCGGTCAATATTCCGGTCATTGCATCGGGTGGCTTTGCCTCTGTCGATGACATTACCCGCCTTCAGGCCCGTCCGGGCGTGGCCATCGCCGGAGCTGTTCTTGGCCGCGCCCTCTATAATGGGGCCATTGTTCCTTCTGAAGTGCTTGCTGCCGCGCAAAAGCGCCGCGCGGCCTAAGGACAGATCATGCTCAAGGTCCGCGTCATTCCCTGTCTCGACGTCAAGGACGGCCGCGTGGTCAAGGGCGTCAACTTCTTGGCCCTGCGCGACGCCGGTGATCCGGTCGAGCAGGCCAGAGCCTATGATGCGGCTGGGGCGGATGAACTGATGTTCCTCGACATCACCGCCAGCCATGAGGGCCGAGGCGCAATCTTGGATGTGGTGTCGCGCACGGCTGAGGTCTGTTTCATGCCGGTGTCGGTCGGGGGCGGTATTCGCGCCGTTGAAGATGCCCGGCGTCTCTTGCGCGCCGGTGCCGACAAGATCTCGATCAATACGTCAGCGGTTGAAAACCCCGCCCTCCTGTCCGATGCCGCCGATGCCTTTGGCTCGCAATGTGTGGTGGTGGCCATCGATGCCAAGGCCAGACCCGATGGTTCGGGCTGGGAGGTCTTCACCTATGGCGGTCGCAAGGCC
>CANKPO010000240.1 GCA_947484535.1 Caulobacteraceae bacterium | reverse complement strand
TTCATCCTGCGCGATGTGTCCTTGCTGGGCGTGGACTCGGTCATGGCGCCGCAATCTAAGCGGATCAATGCCTGGGCGCGTCTGGCCAGCGATCTGGACCTTGCCAAGCTCGATGCCATGACCAGCCATGTGAAGCTGGACGAGGTGATCGCTCTGGGCGCGACCATCCTTGCGGGCGGTGTGCGGGGCCGGGTTGTGGTCGATCTGATCTAGGACTGAGGACCTCAAGATGACGCCGGGATTGATGCAACAGACGCCGCTGCTGATCACGCAGATCATGCAGTTCGCTGCCCGTGCCCATGGCGCGCGGCCCATCGTGTCCCGGCTCATCGACGAGCCGCTCTGGCGTTATGACTATGCAGGCCTTGCGAGCCGCTCGGCGCAGGTCGCTAAGGCCTTGACGGGGCTAGGCGTTCAGGCAGGCGACCGGGTCACGACCTTGGCGTGGAACACCCATCGGCATCTTGAGCTGTTTTATGGCGTGCCGGGGCTTGGGGCTGTGCTCCACACCGCCAATCCGCGCCTGTTTGACGAACAGATCATCTATACGATCGAGCATGCCCAAAGCGTTGTGCTGTTTTTCGACAGCAATTTCGCCGATCTTGTCGCCCGCATTGCCCCGCAACTGACCACGGTCAAGACCTTCATCCAGATGTCGGATGAGGCCCGTCATCAGCCCGGTGCGGTCAATGCCCTGTGCTATGAGACCCTGCTGGCGGCCCAGAGCCCGGCCATCACTTGGCCGAGTTTTGATGAAAATTCTGGGGCGTTCCTTTGCTACACTTCGGGTACGACGGGTGATCCTAAGGGCGTGCTCTATAGCCATCGCGCGGTTGTACTCCATGCCATGGCAGCGGGTCTGGCCAGCGCCTTTGGCTTTACCGCCTTTGATGTGGTTATGCCCTGTAGCTCGCTCTATCACGCCACCGCTTGGGGCCTGCCCTTTGTGGCCCCCATCTGCGGGTCAAAACTGGTCCTGCCGGGCGATAGGATGGACGGCGACAATCTGCATGACCTGATAGAGAACGAGGGCGTCACCTTCACCGGCGGCGTGCCGACCATCTGGACCAACTATCTGGCCTGGCTGGACAAGGTCGGCAAGACACCCGGCACCTTGAAGCGCGTGGTGATTGGCGGGTCCGCCGTGCCGCTGGCCATGGCCCAGAGGTTCCATGAGGCATACGGCGTCGAGGTCCTCCAGATCTGGGGCATGACCGAGACCTGCCCCTTGGGTGTGGTCGCCACACCGACGCCCGCTCTAGCCGAGATGGGCGATGAGGCCATGCGCCAAGCCATCTGGACCCGGCAAGGGCGTCTTCAGTTCGGTATTGAGCTGAAGATCGTCACCGAGGACGGCCAAGAGGCCCCCATGGACGGCGAGACCTCCGGCGCCCTGATGGTGCGCGGTCCTTGGACCCTGCAACGCTATTTCCGGCAAGAGGCCGACATTACCGACCCAGAGGGATGGTTCGATACGGGCGATATCGCCACGCTGGACGCCTACGGGTTCATGCGCATCACCGACCGCAAGAAGGACGTCATCAAGTCGGGCGGCGAGTGGATCAGCTCGATTGATCTGGAAAATGTCGCCGTGGCCTGTCCGGGCGTCAAGGTCGCCGCCGTGATCGGTGTGCCCCATCCCAAATGGGAAGAACGCCCCTTGCTGATCGTCGAAACCCACGAGGGTGAGAGCGTCACCAAAGACCAGATGATCGCCTTCCTGACCGAGCGGGTGGTCAAGTGGTGGCTCCCCGACGACGTCCTCTTCGCCCCCGTCCCCCTGACCGCCACCGGCAAGATCGACAAAAAGACCCTGCGCCTGACCTGGAGCGCGCACCTGTCGGCCTGAGGGTTGACGAAGGGCATCGAGTGAATCAAAGATCGGTAACAGCCTAGGATGGTGCCGATGGAAGTCTCTGTTTCTGGAGCTAAGGGCCAACTGACCACCCAGTCGGTTACAGCCGATGTGCAACCGGCGATAAGTGAGCGCAGGGTGCTTTTGGAAGCGGCTCGTTGCTCTGGAGCCGACAAGGTGAACTCGGGCGTGAGCGCGGCTCGAAGCCAAGATTTTCTTTATGATGACGATGGGCTTCCCGAGTAACGGATAGCGGCAGACACGGGAAATCGAAAGCCTCTAACCCCTAAGCAATCAGCCTTGCCACAGCGGCACCAATCACCGCTTCGGCTTCGCTGGGGCTGAGGTTTTGGTCGCGGCGCAGACGGTTCCAGCAATCGAAGCTGAGCAGCAGGTCGAGGACCTCGACCTTGGCCCTATCGGCAACCATTTCGGGGGTGAGGGCATCTTCCAAGATCTTGCGCAGGCCCGCCGTCATGCGTCTTTGCTCGCTGGCCAGAAAGCTAGACCGGTGCGCGAGGGTGGTTGAGGCACGGCGGAAGGGGCCGATGCGTTCGAACAGTCCAGCGCGGCGGCTGATCAGGTCGGTGAGGCGCTCTGCAACCGTCACGCCAACATGGGGCCGGTAGAAGGTCTTGACGATTTCAGCCTCAATGACCTGCGACATCTCGCTATAGAGGCTGTCCATATCCTTGAAATGGCGAAAGACGCTGCGCAGCCCGACCTGAGCGCGGTGCGCGACCTGTTCGGCGCTCGGCGAGATTTCACCTTCTCCGACCAGATCCAGCAGGGCCTGCACGATGCGGGTACGACTATCCACCGACCGTTGACGGCGGCCATCGGCTTGGGTGGGTTCGCTTAGGGCGCGGGGGGCGTCTTGGATGTTCGGCTCTTGGGTGGGGACGGACGTCATAGGCGGTTGGTCTTTTTCATAGCGCTCGAATTAGCAGGCAGGGTGAAGAAGTCGCCGTCGGTCCCAATGACCAAGCGGCCACGGAAGATCTGGCGGGATTTGCCCAAGAAGGGACCTTCTAGCGCTTTCAGTCGCAAGGGGGGAACAATGTGACTGAGCAGCAGCATCTTTACGCCCGCCTTTTGGGCGATGGACGCGGCCTGTTCAGGGCTGGTGTGATAGTCCGGTATGTCGTGCAGGATGCCCGCGAGGTTGGGACGACCGGCCTTTTCGGCGCTCTTCTGCATCATCAAGACCAGCTCTGGCGACAGGGCCTCATGGATCAGAATGTCGGCGTCTTTAGCAGCGGTCTCGACGCTGGCCGAGGGCTTGGTGTCGCCGCTGATCACGACCTTGCGGCCCTTATATTCAAAAATATAGCCGACAGCCGGTTCGACGGGGCTGTGCTCGACAAGGAAGGCGCGGACCTTGAGGTCCGGCTCGTCGATGATCAGGACCTCAGGATTAGCGGCATCGATGGGGAAGGGGCGCGCCTCGCCACCCGATCCCTCCGGCGGCATGATCTTGGGGCCGTGGTGAGCGATGCGATAGCCACGGTCCAACCCATAGGCGGTGTTAAAGCCAAACACGACCTGATCGACGCCGGGAGGGCCATAGACCGTCAGGGGTTTTTGCGCTGAGCCGCCCCAATGTTGCAGCATCAGTCCGCCCAGACCATCTATATGGTCAGAATGGAAGTGGGTGAGGAAGGCGGCGTCCACGCGTGCAGGGCCAAGGTTCATCAGGCTGAGATTACGCGTCGCCCCA
>CANKPO010000239.1 GCA_947484535.1 Caulobacteraceae bacterium | reverse complement strand
GTTCTTGGTGATCCGTAACGGCAATATTGTCTTTGAGCGCTATCGAGGCATAACCGGTCTAGAGGCGGACACGATAGGTCAGTCCAACCCTCAGCTGTCCAAAAGCTCAATCCTTGAAAAATACGGAACGCGGGACAAAAACAGCCTTGCGACCTCTTGGTCTGTCGCCAAATCCTTTACCTCTATGCTGTTTGGAATAGCCATTGAGCAGGGCGCCATAAACTCACCACAGAGCCAGGTTGCTCTCTATATCAAAGATTGGGGCACGGACGATAAGGCATCCATTACGCTCCAAGACGTGCTGGATATGCGCTCAGGATTGGTCCCGATCTGCTCAAAATCGAGAACCTCTGAGCTTCAGGAATGTGTTGGATCTGCGGCATCGGGTGGTGATTTGGTCTATGCCGACGATCAAATGACGCTGTGTGTGACCCGCCCCAAGGCGAGGGCTGGCATCAACTATGGTTGGTGGAATGAGGGGCGCACGCCCTATCCGGGCCAATCTTTTCTCTATTCGAACTGTGACACCATGGTCTTGGCCAAGGTGCTCGCTGATCGTCGTTCAGAAGACTATTTAAAATGGACCCAAGACAGTCTGTTCAGCAAGATTGGGATGAAAGCGTCCTGGTGGAAGGACAATGCCCAGCCCCAAGGCGGCAATGTTCTGGGCTATTGCTGCATCGATGCGACGCCCCGCGACTTTGCCAGACTGGGCGAGCTGGTTCTTAGCCGGGGTATGGCGTCAAACCAGCAGATTGTATCACGCGCCTATGTTGACGCCATAGTTCAAGCCTCAGCGACGCCCGGTACCTATTACGCTTCACAGTTTTGGATAAATACTGATAGCGTCGGACGCCGCTATATTACCGCCTCTGGTTATGACGGTCAGACCATTGCGGTGGATGTCCCCCGAAACATTATTGTCGTCAGGATGGGTCTCTATGACCCCATTCTTAACGCCTCGGGCGAGCGGGTCATGAGGCTCAAATCTGGCGATCCTAACAGTTCCAACTGGGTTGGCAGTCTACCCCAAGCCATGGCATCGAAATATTTTGCAAACTATAATGTGAACGAGGTCTTGGGACTGGTTAGCCAGTCAGTGGCCGCGCCATAGGCTGCAACGTTGCCCGGCTAAGCCCAATGACTTTTGTCTGGATTGGGTTGGGAAGGTGGTCGCGATTGGGGCTGAAGAGTGCGCCCATGACCCAATAGATTGGCCCATCACCTCCGCCCGTCCTTTTCACGACAAAGGCGGTGGACTGCTGGGGTCGGGATCTCGCTCGAAAATTCAGTCTATCGCGCACTTCGGGCCAGAACCAAGTTGTCTTTGATCCAGGCAGGTCCCGCATTCTCTAAGCATTTTCGCACGACGTCACGGACAAGTTAGTGGGGGGGGGTCTGATCGGTAACAGCCACTGTGTTTATTGTGTCAGGGTTCCTCAGGTCATCCAATCCGCATTACAAGTCTGGACAGACAAAAAAATTCCAATTACGATTTCAAAGTGATAATACAAATTACTTAACTAGGGAGGCTTGAATGTCTAAGTTTCGGTTAAAGTGGCTCTCTTTGGGGGCGGGCGTTTCCTTTATTCCCGCGCTTGCTCAGGCAGCCACGGAGAATCTGAGATCAGATGACTATGTCGGCATATCATTCTGGTTGATTTCTATGGCGCTTGTCGCGTCTACGGCGTTCTTTTTCCTTGAAACCCAACGGGTTGCAGGAAAATGGAAAACCTCACTCACTGTTTCCGGCCTCGTCACCTTGGTGGCAGCGGTTCACTATTTCTACATGCGAGACGTCTGGGTTGCGACCGGTGCAACACCAACAGTCTACCGCTACATCGACTGGCTGATCACCGTTCCACTGCTCATGGTCGAGTTCTATCTGATCTTGGCTGCGGTCACTAAGGTTCCAGGCGGCGTGTTCTGGCGTCTGATGATTGGTACGATGGTCATGCTCATTGGCGGCTATGCCGGTGAAGCGGGATATGCAGGCGCATGGCCCGGCTTTATCGTGGGTATGCTCGGTTGGGCCTACATCCTCTATGAGATCTTCGCGGGTCAGGCGAGCAAGATCAATGCTGCTGAATCTCCGGAGTCGGTGCAGTCCGCCTTTAAGCTCATGCGTTGGATTGTGACCATCGGCTGGGCGATCTATCCGATTGGCTACTTCGTGGGCTATCTGATGGGTCAAGATCCCGCCAACAGCTCTGCGGCGCTCAACGTGATCTACAACCTCGCTGACGTCCTGAACAAGATCGCCTTCGGTGTGATCATCTGGACGGTTGCGACCTCTGAAACAGACCGCGCTGCTGCGAAGTAGGTCTGTCTGACGAAGGGGCCTAAGGGTGCGGTTCGAAGAGCTGTCCCCTTAGACAATCCCTATCAAAAGTTTGGGCCTCGCCCTTGAGGCGGGGCCCAAATATTGACTTGAAGTTGGCCTTTCTAGGCCTTTGGCCCCTAGGGCCTTTTCAGGCCATGGCCTACGCCTTCATGCTCAAATTGATTAGATCCTTCGCCCAAGAGCGAACGCCTTAATTGCCTATGGATTTTCGACCAAGGCCCGTCTGATCCAGACAAGGCCGTTAGCTCATGCTCGCCGCCTCAGGCTTTCGAGCCACTTTGTCGGCCATCGAACCTCATGTCCGATCGGCCCGCGCGACCCCGTCTCTTACTGGAGGACCCCTGATGTTGCTTCTGTCCCAACGCTCAAACCAGACATCCAATCCGCGCGCCATCAAGCTGGCAATTGTCGCGGGCATCTCCTCCTTGTCGCTGATGGGCGTGGCCGCGAAGGCCCAGGAGCGCGCGCCGGAGACAGTGTCTCTGGTCCCCGAGATCATCGTCACCGCGCAAAAGCGCGAAGAAAATGTCAATGCCGTGCCCATGTCGATCACGGCGGTGACGGGCGAACAGCTTAAGCGGGCGGGCGTCAATGAGGTCCGCGATCTGATCAAGGTTTCGCCGGGCTTTAGCTATGCCGATTCCTATGTCGGCTCGCCGATCTATACCCTCCGCGGTATCGGGTTTAGCGACATCAGCCTAGGCGGCCGTTCGACGGTCAGTCTCTATATCGATCAGGCGCCCATCCCCTTTGCCATTGAGAGCCGCGGGGTCAATCTGGACCTCGAGCGTGTCGAAATTCTCAAGGGTCCGCAGGGGACACTCTTCGGGCAGAATGCGACGGGCGGTGCGATCAACTTCATTGCCGCCAAGCCGACCAAAAGCTTCGCCGCCGGTATTGATGCCAGCTACGGCACCTTTAACGCGGCAGACCTGAGCGGCTTTATCAGTGGCCCTCTTTCCGAGACGCTGGGCGCACGATTGGCTGTCCAGACCATCACGTCCGATCCTTGGCAACGCAGCTATACCAAGACCGCCGAAAATGGCGCCGACAATGTCCAAAATGCCCGCCTGACCTTAGCGTGGGACCCCAGCGCGCGGCTGAAGGTTCAGATCAATATCAATGGTTCCAATGACCAGTCTGATGTGCAGGCCGGTCAGTTGATTGGGATCAACCCCCAGATTGCGCCCATCGCCCCCTTTGTTCCGGGCCTGCTGACCTACAGATTAGCCCCCACCAATGC
>CANKPO010000238.1 GCA_947484535.1 Caulobacteraceae bacterium | reverse complement strand
GCAAAGGCGTGGAACTGATCGCGGATCATCTCGAAGATGTCTTCCAGACCCGAGGCCTCAAGGATCGGACGGCCCTTGGCTTGGGCCAGCAGTTCTGCGACCCGGCCCTTGACCGCTTGGGTCGCGCCGCCCTGCATCAGGGTCAGAATCGCTGGAGTTTGGAAGGCGGCCAATTGGTCAAAGGTCAGTCCTAACTGCGCCGGACGAATGACTTCGCCCTGGTTCATCGAGACACCGCCAATCATCTGGGCGGCATATTCGCCGATCAGGAGTTGGGCCAAGAGGGACTCTGTCTCGCCGAACTTACCGTCAGCGGCGATGCGATCCGCCCAGTTGGCGACTTCGCGAAAGGTCTCGGAATAGGTCGCGTACCAGGCAAAGCCGTGAACGGCATGCTGCTCACGATCAAGCGCCTTGCGATCCATCTTGCCATCGGTTGAAACCAGCGCCGCGACCGAGGTGCGAGCCTCCGCCACCAAGGTCTCGGCTGCCGCGCTTGCGCCGCGCAACAGGGTGCGCAGGTCGGGCAGGATCAAAGCATCTTTATCGGCGATTATAGCAGTCGAAGCGTTCATGATGGTCAGGTCCCCAAAAGTCCGGACATTTAGTATAGTGCTTTTGGAAGAGCCGGCAATCGGGAGGCTGCGAAAATATCGTTTCCTTATCGGCGGGGGGCCCCGCTGGGCTTTCCTGGACCCTTAGGACGAAAGGCTGGTTTCCCGCCTGGGCGTGCCGCAACCGGCTTGCCATAACTGGGCTTGCCAGAATTTGAGGTGCTTGAGCCTTGGCCACTGGGACCTAGCTTGCCGACAGAAGGCCTGTCCGTACCCGTCTTGGCAAGACCGGGCTTGCGCTCGATCAGGGTCGCACCCTTGGTCGGCCCCGCGCGATAATGTTTGACCGTAGCCTTAACAGCCTCTGGACGCCCCGCCTTGACGGGTACGGCCTTGTGGGGATTTTTCTTCGGCTTGGCCTTGGCCCAGCCGGGCTTTTTCTTCAGGGGACCAACCTTTTCCGGTACCAGTTCGGATGAGGCGTGGCTCGGAATGGAATCGGTGACCGCGCGGCGCGGCACGGGCGCAGGGCGTGGACCCTCACGGCGCAGATCGCGATGATCCTCCCCGCCGGGGGTTGGAGCCAAAAGCGCTACGGGTGGGCCACCGGCCCCCGGGGGAAGGTTTTCAGGATCGATATAGGCCGACAGTTGCTCACGAATGACGCGCGGACCGATCTCCTCAGCGGCCCCAACCGCCAAGGTGCCCAGTTGAAACGGGCCATAGGACAGACGGATCAGGCGATTGACCTTCAGCCCCAAGGACTCCAGCACGCGCCGCACTTCGCGGTTCTTGCCTTCGGCAATGGTGACGGTGATCCAGACATTGGTATGGCGCTTGCCTTCGCGGACCTTGTCGAGCTTGGCGGTGATCGGTCCATATTTCACGCCCTCGACGGTGACACCCTTGAGCAGGCGGTCGAGCTTGTCTTGCGTCGTGTCGCCATAGGCGCGGGCGCGGTAGGTCCGGTTCCAACCGCTGGATGGCAGTTCCAAGGCCCGGGCAAGTGCGCCGTCGTTGGTCAAAAGCAACAGGCCCTCGGAATTGATATCGAGGCGTCCCACCGAGATCACGCGCGGCAAGTCTGGGGGCAGGGCCTCAAACACAGTCGGGCGGCCTTGCGGGTCCTTATGGGTGGTCACCAGATCAACAGGCTTGTGATAGCGCCACATCCGCGTCGGCTCGGCGTCAGCGACGACCTGTCCGTCCACGGTCAAGATATCACCCGGCGCGACCTTGACGGCGGGGGTGGTGAGGACGTGCCCGTTGAGCCGTACGCGGCCTGCCTCAATATAGCGCTCGACCTCGCGGCGCGAGGCCACGCCAGCACGGGCCAAGGCCTTGGCCACGCGCTCACCCTCGATGCCGGACATATCTTCCGCATCAAAGTCTTCGGGGTCCAGAACACGAGGCCCTTGACCAAGGACGTCCCAACCGCTTGGGTCTTTTGTATGACTAGCCATGATTTGCGCACCATGCGCATTGCCCTCGCCTGTGCGCAAGCCGCAGCAGACAATGGAGAGACCCCTGTCGGGGCTGTTGTGGTCGATTCCGCCACCGGAGAGGTGATTTCAAGCGCTGGGAACCAGCCCATTGGCCTGAATGACCCCACCGCCCATGCTGAAATCCTCGCCCTACGGGCTGCTGCCCAGAAGGTTGGCAACTATCGGCTGACCGGTTTGACCCTCGTTGTGACGCTAGAGCCCTGCGCCATGTGTGCGGGTGCCATCAGCCATGCCCGCATCGGCAGGCTTGTCTTTGGAGCAGACGATGCCAAGGGCGGCGCGGTGGTTCATGGCCCCCGCTTTTTCGAAAGCGCCACCTGCCATTGGCGCCCTCGAGTTCAAGGCGGGGTCTTGGCCGAAGAAAGCGCGGCCCTGCTCAAGGGGTTCTTTAAGGCAAGACGCCAAGCCAAAAAGGATTAGCGACCTAGGCCACCGTTTCCGTCAGTCGAAACTCTAGACGTGCCTTCACGGCGGGCCATTCGGTATTGATGATCGAGAAGACCACTGTGTCACGCACATGGCCGGTCCAGGTGATCTTATGGTGCCGCAAGACGCCCTCTTTTTGCGCGCCGAGCTTGGTGACGGCGGCCTGACTGCGGGCATTGCGCACATCGACCATGAACTCGACCCGCACCGCGCCGCAGTCAAAGGCGTGGTCAAGCAGCAGGAGCTTGGTCTCAGGATTGACCAGCCCAGACCGTGCATCAGGATTGAGGAAGGTCGCGCCGATCTCGACACCGCCATGCAGCGGCCGGATCGCAAGGAAGCTGGTCGTGCCCACCACGCGGCCATCGGATTTGCGCCTTATAGCATAACCGATGCGCTCGCCCCGCTGGGTTTCGCCCAAGGTCTGGGCCCAGAAGGTCTCGAATCCCTCCCCACAGCCATTGACCGACATGATCTCCCACGCCTCAGGATCGCAATCAATCGAGGCCTTCAGAGCCTCTTCATGGGCAGGCACAATGGGTTCAAGCCGAACATAACGGCCTTCGAGGGGACGACTTAGGAGGTGCATGTTGAGGGGGCTACGTTTTTGTTGAGGGTTTAATTGCGAGGACTGACATGGGCCGTAATCCAACCGGCAAGCTCCGCTTCGGTCAGTTCACCTGCGGCTAGGGCCCAAAAAACACGAATACAGTCCGCATCGGTAGCGGTCACGTCCAAGCCGTTCTTTGCCAGAAACAGCAGGCAGACCACAAAGGCCGTTCGCTTATTACCGTCGGCAAAAGGGTGGTTTCGCGCGATGCCAAAACCATAGGATGCCGCCAATTCACAGAGGGTGGGCGTTCCAAAACTGGCCAGATGTTGGGGGCGGGCCATCGCCGATTCTAGGAGACCCAAGTCCCGCACCCCATCGGCACCCCCATGCTCGGCCAGTTGGGCACTGTGGATCGAGAGGGCAACCTGAACTGATACCCAGCTCGGGTCGGTCATTTGGCTAAGGCCCTCAAGACATTACGACGCGAGCGCATAATCTCCTCGGCCAAATTCAGGTCCTCGGCGACGCTCTCATCATAGGCGGTCATCTTCACG
>CANKPO010000237.1 GCA_947484535.1 Caulobacteraceae bacterium | reverse complement strand
CGGCCCGACATATAGGGAGCCGCGATCACAGCGGAACCCGAAAGTGAAAACAATCGCGTTTCTGCCCCAATGAAAATGCTGACGCCCTGCGCCGCCTTCACATCATCCAAGAGGCCGATCAGCTGTTCCTTCTGTTCGAGATCGTCGAACAACATGCGCACCCGTTCCAAATCATCGAGCGCCGGACCCTGGCCGAGGAGCTTGGCGCGGCCCCGCACGATCAGGGCGCGGTTGGCATCCTCGCCGCCGCTCCAAGCCGCAAGACCATCCTCGACCAAACGCGCGGCCGCCTCATTCAGTTCGCTCTTGGCGCGGTCCAACTCGCCGCGCATCTCGCTGCGGGTTTCCAAAAGGGTGCGGCCCATCAGGCGGCTATTGAGAAAGTTCGAGGCCTCTTGCAGCGACGAGGGCGTAACCCCGGCGCGGCGGTTCATCAGGCGGTTCTCGACCGTACCATCTTCAAACACCATCACCGCCAAGGCCTGATCGACGCCCAGAGAGATGAACTCGACATGCTTGACCCCGGCTTCACGCACGGGGGTGACCACCACGCCAGCCCCGCCCGCGAGCGCCGACAACATGGCGGTAGCGGCATCGAGCGCGCCCTCAACCCCGCCATTGAGGCCCAGCATTCCGGCATCAATTTCGCGCCGCTCGGCCTCGCTCAAATCGCCGATCTCGAGCAGGCCATCGATGAACAGGCGCAGGCCCGCATGGGTCGGCAATCGGCCTGCGCTGGAATGGGGCGCGCCCAGCAACCCCAACTGCGTCAGGTCCTGCATCGTATTGCGGATCGAGGCAGGCGACAGGTGCACGCCGCCCTTGGACACGGTCCGAGACCCTACGGGCTCGCCGGTTTCCAGATAGGTCTCAACGACCATTCGAAAGATGTCGCGGGCACGCTCGTCAAGCTGGACCAGAGATGGGGTTCGCAAGGCAGGCATGCCGGCCTGAATAAAGCTGGTCATGATCAATTTATCGGTGGCCGTGTGTCGGGGGCCGTGGACGGCCCGCCACTTCCATAGGATAAGCGCCCTACAGGCAGGCGCAAGCGTCTGCAACAGATGAACCGTCCAACAGCGCTCTGTTGGTCTCAAAGAAAGCCGATCCATGCGCCCTTCTGCCCGCCTGCCCGATGCTATGCGTGTCGTGACCCTCGAAACCGGCGTCAATCGCTATGCAGAAGGCTCGTGCATGGTGACCTTTGGCCACACCAAGGTTTTGGTCACAGCCAGCCTTGAAGAGGGCGTGCCCGGCTTCTTGCGCGGCAAGGGCCAAGGCTGGGTGACCGCTGAATATGGCATGCTGCCGCGCGCGACCCACACCCGTGGCCGCCGTGAAGCCGCGCAAGGCAAGCAATCGGGCCGGACCCAAGAGATCCAGCGCCTGATTGGCCGGTCCTTGCGCGCCGTTACCGACCTCAAGGCCCTTGGTGAGCGTCAGATCTCGGTCGACTGCGACGTGGTTCAGGCCGATGGCGGTACCCGCACCGCCGCTATCACCGGCGCTTGGGTCGCGCTGCGTCTGGCCACCAAACATCTGATGGAAGAGGGCGTCATCAAGGCCGATCCGATTCTCGATGTGGTCGCCGCCATCTCGTGCGGCATCTATAAGGATGTGCCGGTCCTCGACCTTGAATATGAAGAGGATTCCAACGCCGAGGCCGATGCCAACTTCGTCCTGACCGGCACCGGTCAGATCGTCGAGGTCCAGGCCACCGGCGAAAAGCGCGGCTTTAGCCAAGGCGAGTTTGACAGCCTGTTTGGCCTTGCCCGCAAGGGGATCAACGAACTGGTCCACCTCCAAAAGGCCGCGGTCGGCGAGGCCTAGACCCACTCATCCTCTATATCGGCAGGACCCGGCTCGAAGACCAACAGGTCTCCGGGCTGGCAGTCCAGCTCGCGGCACAGGGCATCGAGCGTGGAAAAGCGCATGGCTCTGGCCTTGCCAGTCTTGAGGATCGACAGGTTGGCAATGGTCACCCCGACCCGATCAGCAAGCTCGGTCAGAGACATGCGGCGGTCATGGAGCAGGCGGTCGAGTTGGACACGAATGGGCATGGCTTGATCCTGTCCTTGGCCTAGATGGTCAGTTCGGCTTCGCGGCGCAGGCGGGCACCCTCGCGAAACACTTCGGCCAGCACAAAGACCACGAGGATCGAGAACCAGCTCGACAGGCTAAAGACGGTCTCTTCTCTGGTGCCGCTCGGAAATAGCCAAACCTGACCCGCCGAGATGGCATAGCCGGTCAGTTCCAAGGCCACCAACATCAGACCGATCAAACGCAGTCGCCGAACATTGTCAGGATGAAAAGGATCGCCCGCCGTCAGGGTGGTGAAGATCTGACGCAGACGATGGATGACCACCGTCACCCCGCCGACATAGAGACCGACAACCGTCAACAATAGGGCGATGACTGGGCCTTGAGACATGCGCTCGGCGGGCAGGCCGTTAATCGACATCTGCTTGACGACAGCGGGGTCGATCTTGAACAGCAGGGCGGCGATTGCGGCGATAACAAGGACGCCGACCGCAAACAGCATCAGCCCATAGACCACATCCAAAACAATCTTTAGCAGGCTCGATACAGAACCTGGCCCCATGGCACGCATGACCCACTCCCCATCCCTGCCGCACGCTGCGACAGGGACGAGGCTAGGTAATTATCGATTATCAATCAATCGATTTATTGTTTAGCGATATTAAACCTTGGTAATGATCTCTAGCCCTGTCTCAAGGCTTGGTCGATTGGATAGAAGGCCGATTTGAGATCGTGGCAAACCAAGCCGTTAGCCTTGGCCGACCAATGCGCCAATCCTGATGGGAAAAGCGCAGGTCCAGATAGCCCAGAGCGCAGGCCACCGTGATCTCGCCAATGGTCATCCGGTCAGACGAAAGACCGTCGGCCTCTGCCTCCAGAGCCTCGAGCCCCGCACGGACGGCCAAGGCTTGGCGGTCGATCTCGTCTTGATGTTGATCGCCCTCGGCGCGGCGACCTTCGAGGACTTGGCGCAGGGCCGCATCGCAAATGCCATCGCCAAGCGCTTGGCGTCGCAGCGCCGTCCACCGCTCCGGACCCGCAGGCGGGAACAGACCGCCACCGCCCAGATGGTCGACATATTCGCAAAGGACCGGCGAATCATAGAGCACACCGCCATCGTCCAGCAGCAGGGCCGGGACCTTGGACAGGGGATTGATCTCGCGCAGACCATCCTCGGCGAAGGCGTTTGACGCCGTCAATTCCAGCTGATTTTCAACGCCCAACTCGATGGCGCAAATCCGCACCTTGCGCACGAACGGTGATGTGGGGGAGAAGAACAGCTTCATAAGTGATGCCTCTCGGAGTGAAACATGGCCCTGTCCCTAGAGCCTGGAACAAAAATCGTCGTCGCCACCCATAATCCGGGCAAGGTGCGAGAGCTAGGCCTGTTGCTTGAAGGGCGGTTTAATCTGGTGTCAGCGGGCGAATTGAACCTGCCCGAGCCCGAAGAGACCGAGGTCAGCTTTGTCGGCAATGCCCTGCTCAAGGCCCGCCTCGCGGCCGATGCCAGCGGCCTGATCGCCCTGTCCGACGATAGCGGTCTGTCGGTGACGGCCTTGG
>CANKPO010000236.1 GCA_947484535.1 Caulobacteraceae bacterium | reverse complement strand
TCTTTGAGAATGCCCCCTTTGCCGAGGCGCGCTGGATCGGCGGGGCTCGCGCCGATGTAGAGGACTTCTCGAACAAGCACCGCACGGCCATGGCCGTCGATATTGATGATCAGCCGGTATTTTTGGCCAAGTCCTCATGGGAGATCGGCTATGTGGCCGAGAAGTTCCCCAAGGTCTCGTTCCACAAGACCCGCGAGCGCGGCTAGGGGCCTATTTCTTCACAGGCTTGATCTTAACCGGCTTCATTGGGGTAACCGGCGTGCTGGGGGCCATCTTGAGGCGGGGGGCGTTGGCGCCGCTCTGAATGTGGAGCTTGCCCTTATAGGGCTTTAGCGCGGGTGTGGTCCCGCCGCTTGCGGGCTTGGCCAAAGGCAGACGGTCCTCTGCGGCTAAGGCGCTGGTGCTAAGGCCCAAGACCAAGCTGACCGAGACTAGGGTAAGACGCAGGCCCATTGCCTAACGCCCCCTGAAACGGCGCAGGATCGCCTGTTCGCTGGCCTGAAGCACGGCATGGAGCAGGGCCCCCATCAGCGATAGCACAATCACGGCGGCAAAGGTCTTGGCGGTCTGGAGCCGGTTGCTGGATTCCAAGATGCGCCAAGCCAGCCCTTGGGATCCGCCAGACCCAGCCACAAACTCGGCTACCACCGCCCCGATGACTGCCAGACCGCCCGCCACCTTATGGCCTTCGAGGATGAAGGGTGTGGCTGAGGGGATCCGCAGCCGCTGCAGCTTTTGCCATGGCGTTGCACCATAGAGGTCGAACAGGCGCTCAAGGTCCGGATCGGTCGATTTCAGGCCCGTTAAGGCCCCAGAAAAGATCGGAAAAAAGGCGACAATGACCGCCAAGCTGATGATCGCGCGGTCTGGATGGGCAAGGCCCGCCCAGATCACGACCTGCGGCGCGATGGCCACCACGGGGGTGACCTGCAAGGCCACGGCGAGGGGCTGAACGGCCTTTTCCAGCAGGCGATTGGTCGAGATGATCAGCGCTAAGGAACAGGCGATCAGGCTGGCAAAGGCCAGGGCCAAAAGGGCGGTCGATAGGGTTTTCCAGGCGGAGCCCAGCAAAAGGGCCCAGTCCTGCGCCATGGCCGCTGCGACCGCTGAGGGTGCTGGCAGGAAATAGGCCGGAACGCCGGTTAGGCGGCAGGCGGTCTCCCAAAGGCCGAGCAGGACGGCGACCAGAAGGATGGGGGCGAGGGTCTCGAGGGTCCGGCTCATTGGATATGCCCCATGGCCTTGGCCAGATCGCGCGACACATCCTCGGCAGCATTGCGGAAGACCTCGCTGGTGCGAAAGCCGGGCGGTCTTGGCAGAGGGGCTTCGATGGTCGTTTGGCCCGCGATCTTGCCGGGATTGGCGCTCATCACCACGACGCGCTGGGCCATATAGGCGGCCTCTTCGACATTGTGGGTGACAAAGACCACGGCCGGACGGGTCTGGTCCCAAAGGCGGTGAATATCGTCGGCCAGATTTCGGCGGGTGATCTCGTCGAGCGCGGCGAAGGGCTCATCGAGCAGCAAGAGGCGAGGCCGCGTGACAAGCGCTCGGGCCAGCGACACCCTCATGGCCATACCTCCGGACAGTTGGGCGGGCTTGGACCCTATCGCATTTTCCAGACCGACCGCCTTAAGGGCCTCCCGAGCTTGATCCTGCGCTTTGGCCTTGGCCATCCCGGCCAGTTCGAGCGGAAGGGCGACATTGGTCGTGGCATCGGCCCAAGGCATCAGGGTTGGGGCCTGAAAGACCACAGCGGTCTGCCCGCGCTCTGGCGTTCGGGTCACGGTTCCGGCGGTAGGCTGTTCCAATCCGGCCAAGAGGCGCAGGGCCGTGCTCTTGCCACAGCCTGAGGGCCCGACCAGAGCCACGATCTCGCCCTCCGGTAAGGCCAGATCAAACGGGCCAAGCACAGTCCCCCGGCCCGGATAGGCGACCTCTACGGCGTTGAGGCTGGCGACCTCGCTCATTGGGCCGGAGGCGTAAGGAAGGCCAGACTATAGGCGCTCTTGACGTCCAGATCCTTGGGATAGACCCCTTGGCTCGAGGCGACGGCGAAGAACTCAGCCCAACGCGCGTCGGTCATGGCCCCAACGCCCAAGGTCGTGGCATCGCCGGACTCCACCAGCCCATAGGCCTTCATCTTGGCGCGGGCCTGATCGAGCAGGGCCTGAGTCATTTCGGGATTGTCTTTGAGGATCATGGCATCGCCGGGCTTGGCGTCGCCATTGAGATAGGAGCTCCATCCTGCGGCCGAGGCCTCGATAAAGGCGCGCACGGCCTTTGGGTCCTTGGCGATCAGGGCATCGGGGGCCAGCACCATGGCCGCATAGCCGGGATAGCCCTCATCGGCGAGCAAGAACACAGCAGGCTTAAAGCCGCCCTCTTTCTCAATCGTATAGGGCTCGCTGGTCAGATAGCCCTGCTGAATCGCCTTGGAATCGGCGAGGAACGGGGCGGCGCTATAGTTATATTTGCGCACCTGATCGTCGGTGAAGCCATATTTGGACTTGAGCCAGACCCAGAAGGCGCTGATCGAGGCATCGGCCAAAAGGATCGGGCGGCCCTTCATATCGGCCAAGGACTTGATGCCCTGATCGGGGTGGGCAATCAGGACCTGTGGGTCCTTTTGCATGAAGGCAGCGACAGCCTTTACCGGGGCCTTTTCGGCGGCGAGATTGACGGCGATGAAGCTGTTGGAGCCCATGCCCAGTTCAACCGCGCCCGAGGCGAGAAGCTGCGGCACATTCACGCCCGGTCCGCCCTGAACGATGGTCACATCGAGGCCGCGCTTGGCATATTCACCGGTGGCGACGGCCTGATAGAATCCGCCCTGCTCAGCCTGAGCGCGCCAGTCGGTGGCAAAGCGGATATTTGTCTTGCCGGAGGGGGCCTCTGGAGCCTTGGCCGGTGAGCAGGCGGCGGCCAGCGCGGCCACGGCAATGATCAACATCCTACGCAATGCGGTCACGGACTTTCCTCCCTCGATAGGCCTGAGAGGTTAGGGCGGTTGTGGTCGTTCGCCAAGGTCTCGCATCGCCCTTTTGCAGGCTTGAACGGGCAATTTCGCAAAGCCTATTTTTGACCGCCATGAGAATTTTCTATGACAGTCACGCCCTCTTGAGTGTGATCGACTTGTCGCCCCCTACCTAAGCAGCGTAAAGATCGCCGCGAAGGTCTGGCAGTTTGCCGCCAAGACACGGATTCTAGGGAGCGCAGTATGGCGCAGACCAAACTGGACGACCGTCCTTTGACCATTGAAACCATGGCCGCTCATCTGGCCAAGGGCTGTAAGCCTGCGGAGCAATGGCGCGTCGGGGCCGAGCATGAGAAGTTCGCCTTCCGCCTTGGAACCAACACGGCCATCGACTATCTGCCGGATGCTGAGGGTCGCGGCGGCATTCTGGCCTTGATGACGGGCTTGATGCGCTTTGGATGGGCAGGGGTCTATGAGGGCGAGACCCTGATTGGTCTGTCGCGCAATGGTGCCAGCGTCAGCCTTGAGCCCGGTGGTCAGTTTGAACTGTCCGGCGCGCCCCTGTCTGACATGCACGAGATCTGCGCCGAGACCGGTCAGCATCTCGAAGAGGTCAAGGAAGTGGCC
>CANKPO010000235.1 GCA_947484535.1 Caulobacteraceae bacterium | reverse complement strand
TATAATCTCGAAATGACCATCATTCGGGCCCCTGCTGATGGCCGGATCGTGCGGCGCTATGCCAACCCAGGCTCGGGTGCTTCGACCCTGAACGTCTCGAACCTGTTTGATCTTGAGCCCAACAATGCCCGCATTGTCCGCGCTGAAATCGCCGAGAGCGCCCTACCCGCTGTAACCATCGGCCAAGCGGTCGAAATCTCTCCCGAAGCCGATGACACCAAGATCTATGTCGGCAAGGTCCTTCGCCGCGCCGCCGTCTTTGGTGCGCGCAGGCTACAGTCGGACGACCCGTCTGAACGGACCGACGAGCGCGTGGTCGAGGTGGTGGTCTCCGCTGACGGCATTCCCCTGCTGATCGGTCAGCGGGTTCTGGTGAAGTTCATGAAGCCCGGTCACGTGGCAGGAGAGCGCCGTGCGGCGACCAAACCTGCCGATGGCAAGGCTAATTAGAGCGCTCAGTAACCGCGTTACTCTGTCCAAACGCGCATGATCTCTTGACGACAAAGCGACAGCGCACCACTACTCCGCGCCAGTTTAACGCATTTGAACCCTTTGGAGATGCACATGTCTGACATCCGTTTCGACGGCAAGGTTGCCATTGTCACTGGCGCGGGCGGCGGTCTGGGCCGTCAACACGCTCTTGAGCTCGCCCGTCGCGGCGCCAAGGTCGTGGTCAACGACCTCGGTGGTTCCATGGACGGCACCGGCGGCAACAGCGCCGCTGCTGAGGCTGTTGTGGCGGAAATTAAGGCCGCTGGCGGTGAGGCCATCGCCAATGGCGCCTCGGTCACCGACGATGCGGGCGTTGCCAATCTGGTCCAACAGACCATGGACGCCTATGGCCGCATCGACATCCTGATCGCCAATGCTGGCATCCTGCGCGACAAGTCCTTCTCCAAGATGGAACTGTCCGACTTCGAAGCCGTCATGCAGGTCCATGTTTGGGGCACCTTCAAGCCCATCAAGGCCGTCTGGGAAATTATGAAGACCCAGAACTATGGCCGCATCGTCGTCACCACCTCGTCCTCGGGCATGTATGGCAATTTCGGTCAGGCCAACTATGGCGCGGCCAAGATGGCGGTGCTCGGCCTGATGAACACCCTCAAGATCGAGGGCCAGAAGAACAATATCCGCGTCAATGCGATCTCGCCTGTTGCCGCGACCCGCATGACCGAAGGCCTGATGCCGCCAGAAGTGCTGGAAAAGCTGAAGCCAGAATATGTCACGCCCGGCGTGGTCTATCTGGTCAGCGAAGACGCCCCGACCGGCGCGATCCTGACCGCTGGTGCCGGGGCCTTCGCCCTGTCGCGCATCTTTGAAACCGAAGGCGTCTATCTCGCCGAAGGCGGTCTGTCCGTCGAAGAGGTCGCGGCCAACTGGGAAAAGATCAACGATACGGATGGCCAGAAGGCCTATTTCGCCGGCGGCGAGCAGGGCCAAAAGTTCTTCCGCAAAATGGCCGGTGGCTAAGATTTTTCGGATTTAGTGTTCAAGCGCCCTCATCCTCGGATGGGGGCGTTTTTCGTTTGGGCTGTGGGGTGGAAGCAAAACAAGGCCCTCACCCCACCCTCTCCCACAGGGAGAGGGCTAAGAAGGGATAAGCCCTCGCCCCCTTGGGGGAGAGGGTTGGGTGAGGGGGTTACATCCACGAACCTCCCATTCATCCTCATCCTGAGCCTGTCGAAGGACGAGGACGTTCTAAAACAAGGCCCCCTTCGGGCCCTCGGGCCACCTCCCCCAGAGGGGGAAGATCTTGAAACACGTAAATCTTCCCCCTCTGGGGGAAGTACCCGCGCAGCGGGGGTAGGGGGTCAGTCCACAATGCGCATTGTCGGCGCGGGCCGCTCGTCCGCTCCGGCTTCCAGCCCCGCCGCCACCGCCACTGCAATATCCATAAAGGCCCGCCCCGCAGGACTGTCCGGTTGATCCATCACGAAGGGCTTACCATCGTCACAGGCTTGGCGAAGGGCGATGTCGATGGGCACCTCGCCCAAGAACGGCGCACCTAGAGTTTCAGCGGTTTCACGCGCACCGCCTCGGCCAAAGATTTCAATCGCGGCTCCGGTCGAAGGATCGGTGAAATAGGCCATATTTTCGACGACGCCCAAGATCGGCACGTGGGTCTTTTCAAACATCGAGATTCCCCGGCGCACATCGATCAGGGCAACGGCCTGAGGGGTCGAGACCACCACCGCGCCGCTGACCGCGACCTTCTGAGCCAAGGTCAGATGAATATCACCCGTCCCCGGCGGCATATCGATGACCAGCACATCGAGCGGATCGGTCTCACTACCCCAGGCCACATCATTCAGCATCTGGTTCAGCGCCGAAGAGGCCATCGGTCCGCGCCAGATCATCGGGGCGGCCTCATCGACCATGAGACCAATCGACATGGCCTTGATACCAAAGACACTTATGGGCTGAAGCTTGCCGCCCGCGCCGACCACCGGCTCATCGGTCAGGCCCAACATGCGCGGGATAGACGGGCCATAGACATCGGCATCGAGCAGCCCAACCTTCAATCCCAACCGCGACAGGGCACAGGCCAGATTGACCGAGACGGTGGACTTGCCCACCCCGCCCTTACCACTGGCGACGGCCAGAACGTGCCGAACATGGGCGGGCTTCATGGCTCCGGTCGGACGGCTTGGTGCATTTTGAGAGACCGCTTGCGGCGACAGGGTTGCGCCCTTACGGACCCTGATATTGCCCGGCGCGAGGGCAGGCTCTGCGCTGGCGGTCAGGACGACCTGCGCGCGCTCGACCCCCGGCAAGGCGGCCAAGATCGATTCGGCCTCTGTGCGCACGGCCTCATAGAGCGGCACATCGGAAGGCGCGACCTCGAGCATAAAGCCCGCGCGGCCCCTTGCTGCGACCAAACCCTGAACCAATCCGGCGTCCACAAGGCCCCTTCCGGACCTCGGATCGACAATCTGATTCAATTTTGACAAGATAATCTGACGTTCTGTATCGGACATTGGGATTTGAGACTTGCACTGTGAGGGTCGGGAACTCATATCCGAACTTACGCGCCAGTTTACAAGGCTCGCGAACCCCTTAGCCCAGCCGCATGGTTTGCGGGACATTGAGAGACGACGCGATTCATGGCCTGGAACGATAATTCCAACAACGGATCTAACCCCGGCCCGTGGGGGTCTCCCCCACCTGCGGATGGTGGTAAAGGCGGTCCGCCGCGCGGACCTGGCGGCGGCGGTCCACGGCGTCCCCCTCCCCCCCCTCCCGGCGGCGGCGACATTGACGCGATGATCCGTCAATTGATCGCCAGCCTGAACAAGCGCTTTGGCGGCGGCAAGGGTGGCGGCCAAGGCCTCACCCCTTCAGCCGCTGCGGCCATTGCGGGCGTCGCCTTCGGGGCCTGGGCCCTGTCGGGCGTCTATGTGGTTCAACCCAACGAACAGGCTGTGGTCACGACCTTTGGCGCCTATTCGCGCTCGGACAGTCCGGGCCTGCGCTATCACCTTCCTACGCCCATCGAGCGGGTTGAGAAGGTCAAGGTCACCGACCTCAACCGGGTTGATATTGGCGGCGCGACCGGCAGCGAAATTCCTGAGGAAAGCCTGATGCTGACCGGCGATGAGAACATCGTCGATCTGGCCT
>CANKPO010000234.1 GCA_947484535.1 Caulobacteraceae bacterium | reverse complement strand
TTTCAGATCACAGGCCGCGACCGCCTCATCAACGGCGGCCTGATCGAGCGGGCTGAGCCGTCCGGTTTGACCCCCATAGGCGAACCGGCCAAGGGCGATGGCCTCATGAACCGCGATGGGCCAAGCGACAGGACGGCTTTGCGGCAGATAGGCCACGCGGCGTGCGCGGGCCGTGGCGCTTAGGCTGGCCACCGGATCGCCGCCAATCAGGGCGCTGCCGCTGGTGAGGGGGGTAAGGCCCAGCAAGCTGCGCGCTGCCGTGGTCTTGCCCGAGCCATTGGGACCGAGCAGCCCGACCAATTCACCAGCATAGAGATCAAGGCTGAGACCCTTGAGGATCTCTTTTTGGCCCCGTCGGACCACGGCCTTTTGCAGGGATAGGAGCGGGGCGGTCATTGGGCCTTGCCCTGTGCACTGCGCCGCGCGGCGATCCAAAGGAAGATGGGCGCGCCGACCAAGGCCGCGACGACGCCCAGCTTAAGCTCATTATCGCTCGGAACCAATCGCGCCCCGACATCGGCCAGGACCAAGAGGACCCCGCCCGCCAGCGCTGAGGGCACCAGCGCCCGGCCCGGATCCGACCCGACCAGAGGCCGCACCAGATGGGGCGTGACAATGCCGACAAAGCCGATAGCTCCGGCCAGTGCCACTGAGCCTCCCGTCGCCAGACCACAGCCCACCGCCACCAAGACCCTTGTTCGGGACAGATCAAGTCCCAGCCCGTGTGCGGCTTCTTCGCCAAGAGTCAGGGCTGAAAGACCGCGACGGGTCGCCAGGAGGATCAGGGCTCCGACGGCGATGATTGGGCCGGAGAGGGCAATGTCAGACAGGCTGCGATTGGCCACCGACCCCACCAGCCAACTGACCATATCGTTCAGCGTAAAGGGATTGGGCGCGAGGTTCATGAGGAGCGATAATAGCGCCCCAGCCAGACTGGATAGGCCGACCCCGATCAGGATCAGGCCAACCATGTCCCGAACCCTTTGGGCCGCAAAGGCGATCAGGGCCGTGGCCGACAGGGCGCCAACCACAGCGCCGATCTGCAACGCCGGGGCAAAGCTGGCGCTAAAGCCATAATAGATGGCAATCACCGCGCCCAGAGAGGCCGTGACCGACACACCCAGAACGCCGGGCTCGGCCAAGGGGTTACGCAAAAGCCCCTGCATGGCCGCGCCCGATAGGCCCAGACTGGCCCCCACGATCCAGGCCGCAAGGGCGCGGGGCAGGCGGATCGACCAAAGGATCGTCTGGCTGGTGGCATCACCGCCGCCGAACAGGGTGGCTAGGACCTTAGCCAAGGCCATGGGGGTTTCGCCCAAACTGCAGGCCAAGAGCAAGGCCAGAAGGCTCGCCGCCGCAAGGGCTGGGATCAGGCTGCGGCTATGGTCGGTCGGTCCCGCGCTCATGGCCGTTTACCACGCAAAACATCCCCGCCCTTGGCCATATCCAAGGTGGCATCGGCAAGGAACCAGCCCGAACAGGCGGTCACTGCACCGGGCAGGGCGACCGTGGGGCGTGATTTGAGGCTCTGGCGCACGAGGGGATGACGGGCCGACGACCAAGGAAAGAGGTCCACCTCGCCCAAACTCATAAAGCCGGTCACGACCATGCTCGGCGCCTTGGCCGCTAGTTTTTCCAGCGGAAGTTCGCTCCAGCCGCGATGGCGAGCATCGTAGGGGGCAAGGCCCGCCGTCGCCATCATCTGGCCAAGGCTGGTATCGGCTCCAGCCTGAACGCCGCCGGAGGTGACATAGAGGGCCTCGACGGGCGGGCCTTGGCGCTTGGCCTTGGCTAGGGTGGCATCAAACTGGCGAACAGCCGCCTCGCCGCGTTCAGGATGGCCAAGGCCCTCGGCGGCCAGCCGAAGATTGCCTCGGATGCCCTCATATTGATCGGCCTCGCCCAGCTGTAGAACGGGCGTTCCGGCGGCTTGGAAAAACCGCGCGGCACCCGGGCCTCCGCCATAGGTCCGCACCACCAGATCCGGCTCTAGGGCCAGAACCGACTCGGCGCGGGAGCGGACCTGCGGCAGACCCTTGGCCGCCTCGCGCATATAGGAATGGCTGGCCTGTGACTGGCTCGATAGGGCGAGAATCTGGCTGCGGTCTGCGAATTTCAGGACGAACTGATCGGCGCAATAGTCGAGCGATACGACCCGCTTGGGCACCGATGAGGTTGCAGAGCGCGGTGCTTCGGACACCGCGACGAACGCGATCGCGGACAGGCCAAGCACGACCGCTGAAGCGGCCCATAGGTGACGACCTTTCGCCAATCTGCGCAGCGGCCCATCGGCCATGCACCCCGTCTCCTGTTCGCCCAAATAGCGGTCTGCCCTTGGGTCCTGTGCTATAGAAGGGCGCGAGCTCGCGGTAAAGTGCAGGCTCAGATCGATCAGATCGTGGCGGGTGCAGTTTATTTTCCGCTCACTGTGCATTAGGGTCGCGGCGCGCATCGTCCGTTGGTGCCAACCGTTCGAAGGGTTAAGGCCACGTCCGTCGCTGCCATCACCATTAATGACGTTGCCGATCGTGCGGGCGTCTCGATCAAGACCGTGTCGCGCGTCCTGAACAACGAGGCCAATGTCCGACCTGAGACCCGTGAGCGGGTGCAGGAGGCGGTGACGGCCCTTGGCTATCGACCGAACCTGTCGGCGCGCAGCCTTGCGGGCTCGCGCTCGTTCCTGATTGGCCTCTGCTTCGACAATCCCAACCCCGCCTATGTCAGCGAAGCCCAGATCGGCGCCATTACCCGCTGCCGGGTGTCGGGCTATCACCTCGTGGTCGAGCCGGTGGATAACCGCTCAGAGACGGCGGATTCTCAGCTTGAAGCCATGGTGTTCAATGTGCGGGTCGATGGGGTGATCATCACGCCGCCGGTCTCCGACCACCCGGCCATCTTGGCCATGCTGGAGGCCAGCCGCACACCCTATGTCCGCATCTCGCCTGAACGGGATCGCGACCGGGGGCCGAGCGTCTATATGGACGACTATAAGGCCGCCTATGACATGACCAACTATCTGCTGGGTCTGGGGCATCGGCGCATTGGCTTTGTGCGCGGTCACCCTGACCATGGCTCGTCCTATCGCCGGTTTGATGGGTTTCAGGCGGCGATGGCGGACCATGGATTGCCACTGCAGCCCGACCTGCTGGCGCAAGGCTATTTCACCTTTCAGTCGGGGGTGCAGGCTGGTGAGCATCTGCTGCGCCATCCGGAACGTCCGACCGCCATCTTTGCGGCCAGTGACGGCATGGCCTTGGGGGTCATGTCTGCAGCGGCGCGGATGGGCCTGTCTATTCCCACAGACCTGTCCGTTGCAGGCTTTGACGATACACCGACCGCTCGGGTGGTCTGGCCGCCGCTGACAACCGTGCGCCAGCCGATCAACGAGATGGCCGCTGCCGCTGCCGACATCCTGATCAGTGGTGAGGCCAGACGGGCGATGGATGACAAGCTACCGATCAGGCGGATGTTGGATTTCGAGCTGATCGTTCGCCAATCCTGCGCCCCGCCCAAGGCCTAGAGCCCCATTTTCACAAAGACTTGGAAACCGCAGCTTTGTTCCAGGCTTCGCCCAGTCTTTGATATTTTTTACCATCGTTTTTGAGTTTTGAGGCGATGGGCCTGCGAGTATCCC
>CANKPO010000233.1 GCA_947484535.1 Caulobacteraceae bacterium | reverse complement strand
CCTTGAACTATCGCCACGCCTTTCACGCCGGAAATTTCGCCGATCTGGTTAAGCATGCCGCTGTGCTGGCCGTTCTGGCACAAATGACCAAGGCCAAGGCCCCGGTCACGGTGATCGACACCCACGGCGGCGCCGGGGCCTATGATCTGGGCTCTGAGATGGCGCGCAAGTCGGGTGAGGCTGAGGCAGGCATTGGCAGGCTGATGGCTCTGCCCAAGGTGCCAGAGGTCTATCAGCCACTGGTCGAAGCGGTGCGAAAGCTAAATGACGGCAACGGCTTGCGGCTCTATCCGGGCTCACCGCGTCTTGTGATTGAGGCCCTGAGGCCCGGCGATCACTATAGGGTCTGCGAACTGCGCCCAGATGATTTTGCGCTGTTGGAACAGACCCTAAAGGGGGCTAGGGCCAAGGTCACCGCCCTGATGGATGACGGCTATATCATGGCCGCCCAGCAAACGCCGCCGACCGGTCCTGTGCTGGCCCTGATCGATCCGCCCTTTGAACGGGCCGACGACTATGATCGAGCCGCGACGGCAGCCCTTGCCATGGTCAAGCGAAACCCCGGCGCGGTGGTGATGGTGTGGACGCCGCTCAAAGACCTAGAGACCTTTGATGGCTTCCTGCGCCGCCTTGAGCAGGTCCCTTTGCCACCAACTCTGGTCGTAGAGGCACGGCTGCGGCCCCTAACGACCCCCATGCGGATGAATGGCTGCGCCTTGGTGATCTTGAACGCCTCCACCGATTTGACCGAGCCAATGAAGCAGGCCGCGGCTTGGGTGGTCGATGCCCTTGGCGAAGCGGGCGGTGAAGCGCGGGTCTGGTCGCTTGCCTAGCCCGAATTATTTCGCATGTGCGAGATGAAATCTCGTGTTATATTGCGTTGCACAATATGGGCCTTGGCCATGATGGCGAGGCTTCGACACGGAGACAGCGGTTATGAGCCAGCAAGACAAGCTGTCGGGCGAGCCTTCTGCCCGATTTGATCCCCAATCCCTTATGGCTGCCCCGATTGGCCTATCGACCCCATTATTTCTCGCCTTTTACAGCGCGGCGAGCGTCGGAGCGGCCTTTTGGTGGATGAGCCAGTTGACGCGCTATACCCATCTTGAAGCCAGGATGGCTGAGGTGTCTCCCGCGCCTGAACCCGCCCCAGCTGAGCCAATCGTGATCCTCGCCTGTGAGCTTGAGGTCGAGCCCGAAGCCACATCTGAAGCTGAGGTTCTGATCGAAGCGCATGAGGTCATTGTCGCCGCGCCTGAGGCTATTGAGGTCCCCGCCGCGCCCAAGCCCGCCGCAAAGCCTCGCGCCCGTAAGGCGAAGGCTACGGCCTAGAGGACTAATCCCGCGTCTCGAAGGCGGCCAAGAGACGGTCAGCAGCCAGAGACGCGGGCACCTGTCCGGCCCGAACCGCGTCCTCTAGGCTGTCAGAGATGGCGCTGACCCCCGGCGCGTTGCGGAACATCTGGTCCAGCCGCTCGCGGACCATGGCCCACATCCAACGGGCATTCTGATCAGCGCGGCGCGAGGCCCGCTCGCCATTGGCCTCCATGATGTCGCGGTGACGCAAGATCTGCTGCCAGAGCTTTTCCAGACCGGCATTGTTGCGGCCAGAGGCGGTGATGACCGGCGGCGTCCAGTCGTTGGAAGCGGGGGTGAGGATGTGCAGGGCGGCGCGATAGTCGCTGGCGGATCGCTCGGCCAGAGGCGGGTCAATGTCGGCCTTGTTGATCACGATCATGTCGGCGATCTCGATCAGACCCTTCTTGATGCCTTGAAGCTCATCGCCGCCGCCTGGGATCAGGAGGGCGAGGAAGAAATCGACCATCTCAGCGACCACGGTTTCGGACTGACCGACCCCCACCGTCTCAACAATGATCACGTCAAAACCCGCTGCTTCGCACAGAAGCATGGCCTCACGGGTCTTGCGCGCCACTCCGCCTAGGGCGCCGCTCGACGGTGATGGCCGTATAAAGGCATTGGGATCGACGCTGAGCTGCTCCATCCGGGTCTTGTCGCCAAGGATCGACCCGCCCGTGCGCCCGCTGGAGGGGTCAACGGCCAGCACGGCGACCTTATGCCCGGCTGCGGTGAGATTGCCGCCGAGCGCCTCGATGGTGGTGGACTTGCCAGCCCCCGGAACGCCCGTAATCCCAACGCGCTGTGCTTTCCCGGTCAGGGGCATGAGGATTTCGAGCATCCGCCTGGCCAGCACCTGATGGTCCATCCGGTTGCTTTCGACCAAGGTGATGGCCCGCGCCAGAGCGGCGCGCTCACCGGCTGCGACGGCGCTCGCGAGGGCTTCAGGATCGGGCAGGGGCCTTGGGGTCATGGTCGGGCTCAAAAAGGTGCAGGTCGGCGACTGAGCCGGTCCTTGGGCGATAATCTCAATGTCCTCAGAGCGCAATGGGGCCATAGTCCTCGGGCTGTGGGCGGCTAATCTAACGGCGCAGAGTGTCGCACCCCTTGTGTGCTCGAAAAGCCACACTTACATGCGACCCAGTGGTGGGGGCGATGCCGCGAGGCGGGTTGCCCTGATCGTCCGCCGATAACGGGGAGTTCTATGAATATCGATCTCTATTCCGACCGCGCCAAACAGGCCATCCAATCGGCCCAAAGCTTGGCCATGGCCCGCCGCCACCAACATCTGTCGCCGGAGCACCTGCTCAAGGTCTTGCTGGAAGAGAAGGACGGGCTTTCGCGTACCTTGATTACTCAGGCGGGCGGCAAGGCCGATCAGGTCATTCAAGAGACGGAAAACCTCCTGAACAAGATGCCCAAGGTCGAGGGCGGCTCTGGGCAGCTCTATATGAAATCCGAAACCGCGCGCGTCTTTGCCACAGCGGAAGAGTCCGCCAAGGCCGGCGGCGATGCCTTCGTGACGACCGAGCGCCTTCTGTCGGCGCTGGCCAAGGATGGCGGGGACATTTCTGAGCTCTTGAAGAGGGCAGGCGTTACCCCAGCCTCCATCGACACAGCCGCCAATGCCATCCGCAAGGGCCGCACGGCAGATACCGCTTCAGCCGAAGAGGGCTATGACGCCCTGAACCGCTATGCGCGCGACCTGACCCAAGCGGCGCGGGATGGCAAGCTCGACCCTGTCATTGGCCGCGATGAGGAAATTCGTCGCACGATCCAGGTCCTGTCGCGCCGCACCAAGAACAATCCCGTCCTGATCGGCGAGCCCGGCGTAGGCAAGACCGCCATCGTCGAGGGTCTCGCCCTTCGCATCGTCAATGGCGACGTGCCCGAAGGCCTGAAAGACAAGAGGCTGATGTCGCTGGACATGGGCTCCTTGATCGCGGGCGCGAAATTCCGCGGTGAGTTCGAAGAGCGCCTCAAGGCCGTTCTGAACGAGACCACCGCCGCTGAAGGCCAGATCATCCTGTTCATCGATGAGATGCACACGCTGGTAGGCGCGGGCAAGTCTGAGGGGGCGATGGATGCCTCCAACCTGCTCAAGCCTGCCTTGGCGCGGGGAGAACTGCACTGCGTCGGGGCCACGACGCTGGATGAATATCGCAAGCATGTCGAAAAGGACGCCGCACTGGCGCGCCGGTTCCAGCCGGTCTTTGTCTCTGAGCCCACGGTCGAAGACACGGTCTCGATCCTGCGCGGCCTGAAGGAAAAGTATGAACTGCACCACGGTGTGCGGATTTCCGACGCGGCCATCGTT
>CANKPO010000232.1 GCA_947484535.1 Caulobacteraceae bacterium | reverse complement strand
CTTTACCTGGGCCATGGACTGCCACCTCTTCTACCGCCGCTCCAACCTCTTGGCCGTCAGCCTCGGCGGCCTGAATGAATGGGAAGACAAACTGATCGACCGGTTGCGCGCCAAGAACGCCGCCTAAGCCAGATCGCCATTTAAGGGACCTTAAAGCCATGAACTTCGACGATACCCCCCACGAAGCCGCCTTCCGCGCCGAAGCCCGCGCCTGGATCCAAGCCAACGCTCCTACGCACCTGCTGCCCTACTTGGAAAAGTCTGGCTATGGCGGGATCGAGCTGGGTGGTCTTGACCCCATGAAGGAGGCCAAGGCTTGGCAGAAGAAGAAGTATGATGCCGGATGGGCCTGCCTGCACTGGCCCAAGGAATATGGCGGACGTGGTGCCAGCCCCATCGAGCGCGTGATCTGGAACCAGGAAGAGGGCCCCTACGGTGCCCTGTCCGGCTCGTTCATCATCGGTCACGGCATGTGCGGCCCCACGGTCATGGACTGGGGTCCAGAAGAGGCCAAGCGCGAACTCTTGCCGCGTCTGGCGGCGGGTGAGGATATCTGGTGCCAACTGTTCTCCGAACCGGCTGGCGGCTCCGATCTGGCCGGTCTGCGCACCAAGGCTGAGCGCGATGGCGACGATTGGGTCATCAATGGCCAGAAGATCTGGACCAGCGGCGCGCACTATTCGCAGTGGGGCATCTTGATCACCCGCACCGATCCTGATGTGCCCAAGCATAAGGGCCTGACCATGTTCTTCCTGCGCATGGACACACCCGGCGTGCGTATCGTTCCGATCAAGCAGGCCAATGGTCAGTCGGGCTTTAACGAGGTCTATTTCGACAATGTCCGTCTGCCTGACAGCCAGCGCCTTGGCGGCGTGGGCGAGGGCTGGAAAGTGTCGCTGACCACCTTGATGAACGAGCGCCTGTCCATCGGCTCGGGCATGAGCGCGGGCTTCCCCGACATTTTCGAGTTCTGCAAGGAGCTGGAACTGGCCGACGGCACGCTGGCTATCAATGACCGGGGTGTTCGTTCCAAGCTGGCCGAGTGGGCCTGCCGTCAGAGCGGCCTGAAATATACTGGCATGAGGGCCATCTCGGCCCTGTCACGCGGGGAAAATCCAGGGCCTGAAAACTCCATCGGCAAGCTGGTGGCGGGGTCAAGCTTGCAAGAGATCGCCATGTTCGCGCTCGACCTTCAGGGTCAGGCCGGGGCCGTGTCCGATCCGAAGCTGGCGGCCATGACGGCGAAGTTCCAAGCCCAACTGCTGCGCTCGCCCGCGACCCGCGTCGAAGGCGGCACGGACGAGATCTTGCGCAACATTATCGGCGAGCGGGTCCTTGGCCTGCCCGACGATATGCGCGCCGATAAGGGCATAGCCTTCAACAAGATCCCAACGGCCTAGAGCCAAAGGACCCCGCCATGCCTGCGCCCTACGCCACATTGCTGATCGAAAAAGAAGGCCCGATTGATTGGGTGACGCTGAACCGGCCAGACGCGCTCAATACGCTGAACGGCCAGATGGTCGATGATCTGCTCGACTATTTCGGCGGTCTCTATTTTGATCGCAAAACCCGCATTGTGGTGCTTAGGGGGGCGGGCAGGGCCTTCTGCGCGGGGCTTGATATCAAGGAGAGCATGGAGGCTCGGCCCGACGATAATGCGCCGCGCGGTCCGGCGGCGGGTCTGCTCAGTCAGCGGCGTATTTCCGAGATCGTCATGCGCATGCGTCGCTGTCAGCAGCCGATCATCTCGCTGGTTCAGGGACCAGCTTGCGGCGGCGGCTTTGCTCTGGCTCTGGCGTCTGACATCCGGATTGCCGGCGAAAGCGCGCGCATGAATGCGGCCTTTATCCGCATCGGCCTGTCGGCCTGCGACATTGGCGTGTCCTACTTCCTGCCGCGTCTGGTGGGCGTGTCGGTGGCGTCAGAGCTTATGCTGACGGGGCGCTTCATCAATGCCGAGCGATCCTTGAGGGTTGGCCTGGTCAGCGAAGTGGTTCCCGATGCCGATCTGACCCAGGCGGCGCGGGCCTATCTGGACGATATGGTCACGACCTCGCCGCTGGGCCTGCGCCTGACCAAAGAGTGCCTGAATATGAGCGTCGATGCCCAGAGCCTCGAAGCGGCCATCGCCATGGAAGACCGCAACCAGATCCTCTGCTCGCAAACCGCCGACGTCCGCGAAGGCATGATGGCCTTCTTGCAAAAGCGCCCGCCGAACTATTCGGATAGCTGATTACGCCCTTATCGATAGTTTTTGATTAAACCATCTTGACGAGCTTATCGCGGGGGTCTTCTCTTACTTAAGGCGAGTGGGAGAGGCTTTCGTGATGCACATCGGATTGCGGACCATCCTGTTGGGCCTTGTTGCCTCGGTTTTGGTCTGGGGAAGCGGAAATGCCGCCGACCGGCCGGATCTGTCGGCCTATGGGCGAACTCCTCAAATTTCCTCGCCTCAATTCAGCCCAAGCGGTCAACTCTTCGCGGCTGTGATGGGGGACGAGAGCGGTCGGGCGGTGACCCTGTTCGACGCCCAGACACTAAAGGTGACGAAGGTTCTGCCCTTGGGGGCCAGTAAATTTCGCCATCTCATGTGGATCGATGACGACCGCTTGGTGATTGTTCAGTCGGTGACCGCGCGGCTAACAAATATCGATGCCTCAATCACTTTGACGGCTGGTCGAGGTGAAAATTGGGTGGCCATCGAATACAATCTAAAAACCCAAAAACAGACGCTACTTTTGACGGGCGTCAACCGGGCCCTCAATACCATCGCGAGTGGATACCCGGTCCGCGCGGTTAAATCTAATAGCCCAAACACGTTGGTCCTGTTCGGTACCACGGCGCGCAATTATGTTTTCGTCTTGTCTCTCATCGAGCATCGAGAAGGCGGTGAGGAGAGGGTCATCGCTGAGGGTGCGCGCGACACAGTAGACTGGGCTGTGAGCCCGACCGGTAAGGTCCTTGGCGAAGCGCGCTACTACGCAAAGACTGGGGCTTGGGAGGTTTGGGTTGGGCCGGAGCTTGAGCGTTTAAAGCGCGTACAAACCGGCGTCAGCCCGTTTCGTCAGCCCTCATTTGCCGGTGTTTCTGCCGACCAAAAGACGGTCTTTGTTCGGGTCCCAGATGGCCAAGAAACAGTTGTTCACCCAGTCAACACCGAGACCGGTGCGTGGGGCGAAGAGCTTCCCTCCCGGGATCGAAGCTTCATCTCTGAAGACGGCACCCAAGTTGCCTTTGGGACCGTCAAGGCCGACGGCGATCACCTGCAATATCAATTTACCGACCCGTCGGATCAGGCCTTTTGGAATGCCATAAAAAAGGCCTTCAACGGCGCGGAGGTTGGCCTCCAGTCTATCGCGCAGGATCGAAGCCGCGTGATCGTTGAGGTCTTTGGCGGGGGCTTTGGGAATTCATTCTATCTCGTCAACAGGAAGACGGGGGGAGCCAAATTGATTGGCGACCTGCGCAAGGACCTCGGACCGGACCAGATGAACGAGCGCCAATATATCCACTATGGTGCCGCAGACGGGATGGATATTCCCGCCTACCTGACCCTGCCCAGAGATCGTGTCGCCAAGGACTTGCCTCTAATCGTGCTCCCTCATGGCGGCCCGTTCTCTAGAGACGAAATTGGCTTTGACTGGTGGTCTCAGGCCTATGCCGCGCTTGGCTATGCCGTCCTTCAGCCGCAGTTTCG
>CANKPO010000231.1 GCA_947484535.1 Caulobacteraceae bacterium | reverse complement strand
AGGCCGCGACCGCCAAGAGGTGACCATCAGGCCGGACCAGCAGTGCGCCGCTGGCGCAGAGGCCCATCGCCGCCGCCCAGCCGCCCGCCTTGGCGCTGAAATCGGTGCCTTCAACCAAGACCGTCACCGGAACATCCGAACCCTTGGCCGAGGTCGTCCAAGCGGCATGATCGGTTCCGGTCAGCAGAACAAAACGGTCTGGCTGGCTAAGGCTCAAGGTCGTGCCGCCGTCGCTCAAGAGAACGTGCGGCAGGCGGGCGCCAACCGCGACCTTTTGGGTAAATTCGCTGATGGGAAGCTGATCATCGGCCTTGAGCGCATCGCCATAGGCAAAGCCAAGCTGCAGGCGCAGGCTGTCAAAATGGTCCTTCTGGAACAAGACCGCCGCATCGACAGCCGCCCGCTTTTCAGGATCCGATAGCCGGTCATAAAAGACCTCGGGTTCGACCGTTGTGCCATAGCCATAGCCTAGGGCATCGAACAACATACGGATGCGCATCGCATTCATGACGCTCTGGCCCATATTGGCATCGGCAATGGCGCGGCGCTCTTGGTCATAGCTGTCCAAGATCTCAGGGCTGCCCCAGCCTGCCTCGATAGCCGCGATCTTCCAAGCCAGATTGTCGATGTCACCGATGCCGGTATTGAGCCCCAGCCCGCCGGTCGGGGGAAAACGGTGCCCGGCATCACCGACGAGGAACACTTGTCCCTCACGATAACGCCGCGCCACCTGCGCCGACATAACCCAAGGCCCCTTACCCTTGATCTGAAGGTCGGGAATGTCCGCACCGACGGCGCTTTGAACCAAGTTGCGGCAAAGATCATCGCTAAAGTCTTCGGGCCGATCCTCTGGTTTACACGGGGTCATCATCACCCAGGTCTTGCCAATATCGTAGGCGATCAGGACGCCATTGGGTCCAGGACCGAACAGGAAATAGAGGATAGCGGGACGATCGCCGACTTGAGCCCGCAGATCGGCCTCAAAATGGATCATCATATTGTTGCCGATGCCGTCCATCCCATCCATGGGAATGCCAAGGCTGTCGCGCACCGGGCTTCCGGCCCCGTCAGCGGCAATCAGATAGCGGCTCCGGACGCTAAACTCTTCACCCGTCTCGCGGTCCTTCAAGGTCGAGGTGACGTGACCCTCGCCCTGCTCACAGCCCAGCCATTCCACCCCCCGGCGCACCTCGACGGTCGGCTGGTTGGCAACCGCGGCCTCAAGCACGGCTTCGAAATTGGGCTGTTCGATATTGATCAGGGGCCAAGGCGTGACCTCGCGCACCGCCTCGTCCTGCCGTTCATAGGTCATGACGCCAATATCGGGCTTGCTGAGGGTCTCGACGAAGCGGACATAATTCCCCTCTTCGGTCGGTGTTGCCACCGCATGGATCGCTTCCATCGACAGGCCCGCCGCCGCGCAGATCTCCAGCGAGCGCGGGTTGAGGGCATGGGCCTTTGGGGCCTCAAGGCGGGATGGATATTTCTCGACCAGCAGGATCTTCAGCCCTTGGCGACCCAACAGTTGCGCCCCGAGAAGGCCCACCGGACCACCCCCAACGATCAGGATGGGTACGTCAATCACACTCATAGCCGCTGGTCCTTGGTCTTGAATGGTCTTAAGCCATTCCTTATCGTTCCTGCGCACAGTAGGAATTTTATGAGATATATGTCAATTAATCGATTGGCATTACGAGGGTCTCAAATCGGAGTTCTGTTTTTGACCAGCCTTGACCTCTTTACCCACGAAGCTCGAAACCTCGGCAAGAGCGCCCGCACCAAGGCCCGTTTGATGGACGCCGCCGTCAGCGTCTTTGCGCGGGATGGATTTGAGGCCGCGTCGGTCAATGAAATTACCCGCGCCGCAGAGGTCGCCAATGGCACCTTCTATGTCTATTTCAAAGATAAGGACGAGATCGCCACGGCGGTCGCCTACCGCATTGCCCATGATGTGGTGCAGCAGCTCGATGCCGCCATGGTCGGTGTTTCTGACGCCGTCGAACGGGTCAGCTGTGCCACACGTCGGCTGCTCGATCTTGCCACGAGCACGCCGCAATGGGGTCAGGCCCTGTTCCGCGCCGTTTGGATCTACAACGATCTTCGCGACAGCGTGATCAGCTATCTGCGCGCCGATCTGGAACGGGGCGTGGCCCAAGGGGTCTTTACGGTTGAGATCGATGATTTCCTGATCAGCACCTTCTCGGCCATGACCATGTCCACCCTCTTTCGGCGGCTCAATGGCGAGGCTGGTCCAGACGCGGGCTCTCTCGTGGCGCAATTGCAGCTGCGGATGCTCGGCGTCGCCCCCGACGTGGCCAAGCGGGTCGCGTTCCAAGCCCTGGAACCCATCACCCTGACCATGCCAGTGATCCCGCGCGAGACGGACCGCAGCAAAAAGAACTGATCGTTAGCGGGAAAAGCCCCGCTAACGACCGGCGCCTCATTATTTGGTCGGAAAGCCGCGACGGGCCAAGAGCGGCTTCACATCGGGATCACGGCCGCGGAAGGCGCGATAGGCCTCAGCCCGATCGGTCTCGTTACCGGTCTGAAGGAGGATGGTGCGGAACCGATCCGCCACCGTCCGGTCCCAAGGTCCACCAGCCTCTTTAAAGGCCGCCCAGATGTCCGCATCCATGACTTCGGACCACAGATAGCTGTAATAGCCCGCCGAATAGCCGTCTGACGTGAACAGGTGATTGAACTGTGGCAACCGGTGACGCATCACCAGTTCCTTGGGCATGCCCATCTGAGCCAAGGTCTCGCGTTCAAACTGATCGGGATCGCTGACCGGAACAGTGCGGTTATGCAGCTTCATATCGACAATGGCGCTGGATAGATATTCGACCGTCGAAAAGCCCTGATTGAAGGTGCCGGAGGCCTGAATCTTGTCAACCAAGGCCTTGGGCATGGGCGCACCGGTCTTATAGTGCAGGGCAAAACGGTTCAGCACTTCTGGGGTCAAGAGCCAGTTTTCATTGACCTGACTGGGCATCTCGACAAAGTCGCGCGGCACCCGTGCAAGGTCGGGATAATAGACATTCTGCAGCAGATAATGGATGCCGTGGCCAAATTCATGGAACAGGGTGTCGGCATCGTCTAGGCCGATCAGGGTCGGGCTATCGTCGGTTCCGGCTGTGAAATTATTGTTGTTCGAGGCCAGAACTGTTCGCGTACCGCCTAGGCCCTGTTGGCTGCGATAGGTGGTCATCCAAGCGCCCGAACGTTTACCGTCACGCGCGAAATTATCCATATAGAACAGGCCAACCGGGGCACCGGTCTTGAGGTTGGTGACCTCAAAGGTGCGGACCTTGGGCTCGAACACAGGCACCTCGCCCGTATTTTCCTTAAAGCCCAGATCGTAGAGTTGGCCCGCCGACCAGAACATGCCGTCGATCAGCTTGTCGAGTTGAAGATAGGGCTTCACCTCGGCTTCATTGAGGTCGTACTTCGCCTTACGGACCTTTTCAGCATAGAAGCCATAGTCCCAAGGCGAGATGGTGATCTTGGCGGTCTTGCTCGCCTTGGCCTCGGCATCGGCGATCTTTTGCATGTCCGCGACCTCTTCATGGACGCGGGCCACGGCGGCGGGCCAGACGCGCATCATCAGGTCCATCGCCTTGGCCGGGTCCTTGGCCATGGTGTCGGCCATGCGATAGTGGGCGTGGGTCTCAAAGCCGAGCAGAACAGCCCGCTCTTGGCGCAGCTT
>CANKPO010000230.1 GCA_947484535.1 Caulobacteraceae bacterium | reverse complement strand
CGCGCCGCGAGCGTGCGGGCGTCTCGGCCTCGTGGGGTATCATCCCGCGCCGCCCGCTGCAGGCGAGAGGCCAGATCGGTGCTGGTCCCGCCAAGCCCGCGCTCGGTCAAGGTCGCGGCGATCTGAGCCGCCCGCAGGCCCACTCCGCTATGCGCGCCCCTCAGCACCATATGGGCCAATCGCGGCGGTAAGGGCATGGCGGTGAGCGCCTCGCCATGGGCGGTCAAGGCTCCCTTGTCATCCAAGGCCCCAAGCCGCGTGAGCAGCCCTCGCGCCTCAGAAAGCGCCGCGGCCGGGGGGCGGTCCAGAAAGGCCAGATCATCGGCCGATTGCGCACCCCACCTTGCCAGGTCCAAGGCCAGACCCGAAAGGTCGCTGTCTAGGATTTCAGGTCGCGCGAAGGCCGGAAAGGATCGGGTTTCGGCCTCATCCCAAAGACGATAGCCAACGCCAGGCTCGGTGCGCCCGGCCCGGCCTCGGCGTTGATCGGCCCCCGCCCGGCTCACCCGCACCGTCTCCAGCCGGGTAAGGCCACTGGAGGGATCAAAACGCGGCACCCGCGCCTGACCACAGTCCAGTACCATGCGCACGCCCTCGATGGTCAGGCTGGTCTCGGCGATGGAGGTGGCCAGCACCACCTTGCGCCGCCCATGGGGCGCTGCCGCAATGGCCTGATCCTGCGCCTTCAATTCCAAGGCACCATAGAGCGGGGCAATGTCGACATTGGACGGCAGGCCCGCATCAAGCAACATCCGCTCGACACGGCGGATCTCGCCCTGCCCTGGCAAGAAGACCAACAGGCTGCCGGGTTGCTCGCCCAGCACCTTGCGCACAGCCCGCGCGGCCTGCTCTTCCAGCCGCCGAGCTGGATCGCGGCCCAGATAGATCGTCTCGACCGGAAATTGCCGACCTTGGCTTTCGATGACGGGGGCATCGCCCAAGAGGCTGGACACCCGTGCCCCGTCTAAGGTCGCGGACATGACCAGCAGCCTCAGATCATCGCGCAGAAGCAGTTGGGCATCACGCGCTAGAGCGAGTCCCAGATCGGCATCCAGACTGCGCTCGTGAAACTCATCGAACAGGACTGCGCCGACCCCCTCAAGGCCCGGATCCTCGAGGATCATCCGGCTAAAGACGCCCTCCGTGACCACCTCGATCCGGGTCTTGGGACCGATCTTGGATTGGAGCCGCACCCGCAGGCCCACGGTCTCGCCAACGGCCTCCCCCAAGGTCTGGGCCATACGCGCCGCTGCGGCCCGCGCGGCAAGACGCCGAGGTTCCAGCATGATGATCTTGCCACCCTTGAGCCAAGGCTCATCCAAGAGCGCCAGCGGCACCCGGGTGGTCTTGCCCGCCCCCGGCGCAGCCACGAGCACCGCGCAGGTCTGCTCAGCAAGCGCGGCCTTGAGGTCCGGAATAATGGCTTCGATCGGTAGACTCATGGGTTAGGGCTTACCTCAACCGAGACCGATGCGTCACCTCTGCTCGAAACAAGGCCATAAGGACGCTGAAATGGAGTCAATAGCCCCTTCAAAACCCCCAGACCTTGCGAATGGATTGCATCATCGCGATAGGCTGACTAACGTTGCGACAAGCAAATCACGCGAAGACCGGTTCGGTCGGCGCGCTCAAGGGGGCTCGAACATATGGCGGACGGCACCGCACCCAGCGGAAACAGACTGCTGATCAAGAAATCGATTGATCAGATTCAGCGCGAAGCCCAAGGCAACGCGCTGAAACGCACACTTGGATCGGTCAATCTCGTCTTCCTTGGTATCGGTGCCATCATTGGCGCTGGGATCTATGTGATGACCGGAAATGCGGCGGCCAATTTTGCAGGACCAGCCGTCTTGCTGTCCTTCGTCATTGCCGGCCTCGCCTGCGCCTTTGCGGGTCTGTGCTATGCTGAACTGGCCTCAACCATGCCTGTCGCTGGATCGGCCTATACCTACGCCTACACCACCTTGGGCGAAGTCTTCGCCTGGACCATGGGCTGGCTGCTGGTGCTGGAATATGGGGTCGCCGCAGCGACCGTAGCGGCAGGCTGGACAGGCTATGCGACAAGCCTTCTCAAGGACCTGGGGATCATTATCCCACCGCAATATGCCAGTTCGTTCATTCAGTCGGTTGCGGGTCCAGACGGGGCCTTGAGCTTCGTCACCACCGGTAACTTCAACCTGGTCGGCGCGTTCGGTATCTTGGTTGTCACCGGCCTACTGGTGCTCGGCGTGTCGGAATCGGCCAACGTCAACAATGTCATCGTCATTGTGAAGGTCGGCATTCTGCTGCTCTTCATTGGCTTTGGTGTTTTCTACATCAACACCGACAACTGGCATCCGTTCATCCCAGAAAATAATGGCAACTTCGGCGGATACGGGGTCAGCGGCGTCTTCCGCGCGGCATCGGTGATCTTCTTCGCCTATGTCGGGTTTGAAGCCGTTTCGACCGCAGCGGCCGAAGCCATCAACCCCCAAAAGGACGTGCCGGTCGGTATCTTGGGCTCGCTGGTCATCTGCACCCTGATCTATATGGCCGTGGCTGCGGTCCTCACCGGCGTGGTGCCCTATTCCAAGCTTGGCGTGCCTGAGCCCATCGCCGTGGCCGTTGACGCCATGAACCTTCCTTGGTTTGCAAAGCTGATCAAGATTGGGGCCATTGCTGGTCTGTCATCGGTGATGCTGATCCTGACCTATGGCCAAACACGCGTCTTCTTCGCCATGGCCCGTGACGGCTTGCTGCCCAAGGTGTTCGCCACCTTGCACACCAAGTACCGCACACCTTGGATTGGCACCCTGCTTCTCGGCGGCGCCATCGCAACGGCTGCGGCCATCCTGCCCATCAGCATCTTGGGCGATTTGGTGAGCCTCGGCACCGCCACTGCCTTTGGTATTGTCTGCCTCAGCGTCATGTATCTGCGCAGCACAAGACCGGATCTGGAGCGTCCCTTCCGCGTTCCGGGCGGCGGCATCTGGATCAATGGGGCTTGGATTGGCTTGGTTCCGGTTCTCGGTATCTTCTTCTGCCTCGTGATGGTGACACCCTTGGTAATAGACATCGTCATCAAGGCAAGCTCCGGCGATCCCATCCCGGCAATCCTGCTGCTCAGCTATGCCGCAGTTGGGGCCACCATCTATATCTTCTATGGCTATAAGAACTCGCGCCTAGCCAAAGGGCTTGATGTTCTCGACGTGGGTCCAGACGCCCACTAATCGACCGTTAAACTAACGATCCCTGGGGCTCGCTATCGAAAGATGGCGGGCCCTTTTGGTTTTTACGCGCTACCCCCTTTTGTTACGGGCCAGAAAGTCCGATCATGGGGCGGTAACGAGACGAGGAGCGACCATCTTGGACGACGCAACCCCTGCTGCCCCCCCTGCCATCGGCGCCGTCATCGCACCGGTCACGCCCCTGCAGCAGAACTGCACGATCGTCTGGTGCAACCGGACCAAAAAGGCCGCGATCATTGATCCGGGCGGCGAGATGCCCCGCCTGCTTAAGGCCATTGCCGACCAAGGGCTGACGCTCGAAAAGATCTGGATCACCCATGGCCATCTCGACCATGCCGGAGCCGCAGCGGCGCTTCAGGCCGCGACCGGCGTGCCCATCGAAGGCCCGCACCCCGACGACCAGTTCTGGATCGACGACATCCCTGAAAGCGGGGCCAAATACGGCCTCGTCGGTGCGCAAAGCTTCACCCCCGACCGCTGGCTG
>CANKPO010000229.1 GCA_947484535.1 Caulobacteraceae bacterium | reverse complement strand
CACTGACGAGGCTTGGCTCAAGGATATTGAGACCCAGATCGATCAGGGCGGCGGCATATTGTCGGGTCAGTCCATGGCCGACACCTTCAATTCCCTGCGCTCCAACGATCTGATCTGGAGCTTCTTCGTCAATAATTACCTGCTCGGCAAGGAGCCCAAGCCGTTCGACCTGCTGTTCTGGAACTCGGACCATACGCGTATGCCCAAGACCTTGCACATGTTCTACCTGCGCAAGTTCTATAAGGAAAATCTGCTGTCCAAGGGCGAACTGGTCATGGGCGGCGAGACGCTGGACATGAGCAAGATCAAGGTGCCGGTCTATGTCCAATCCTCACGCGATGACCATATTGTGCCCTATCGCTCAGCCTATCGCGGCGCGCGGCTCTATGGTGGGCCAACGACCTTTACCATGGCCGGATCAGGCCATATTGCCGGGGTGATCAATGCCCCTGTGGCCAAGAAATATCAGCACTGGACCAATAGCGCCCTGCCCGGCACGGTCGAGGAATGGATCGCAGAGGCGGTTGAACATCCCGGCTCTTGGTGGCCGCACTGGGCCGCGTGGCTGGCCGAGAAGTCAGGCAAGATGGTCCCGGCCCGCGATCCCGCCAAGGGTCCGTTCGCGCCGCTCGAGGACGCGCCCGGTTCCTTCGTCAAGGTCCGCAGCTAGGCCGCAGAGGCGATACGGGCCAGTTCGGTGAGGATACGCTCAGCCGCGCCAAGACGCTGATTGGGCGTATCCCATTCGCCCTTGATGACCACCTTCTGGTCAGGGCGAAGGCGCCAAGCGATGCTGTTCTTCTGAACAAAGCCGACCAGCCCCATGGGATTGGCGAACTCGTCCTTGCGGAAGGCGACGACCGCGCCCTTGGGTCCAACATCGATCTTGGAGACGTTGGCCTGACGGCAAAGGCCCTTGATCGCCACAACCTTGAGCAACTGCCCCGCCTCTTCGGGCAGGGGACCAAAGCGGTCGATCAGTTCGGCGGCCATGGCTTCGCGATCCTCGGCCCGCTCGGCATCGGACAGGCGGCGATAGAGGGCCAGACGCACATTCAGGTCGGGCACGTAATATTCCGGGATCAGGACCGAGGCCCCGGTATTGATCTGCGGCGACCAGCCGCGATCCACCGTCAGGTCCACATCTGCAGACTTTAGCTCGGTGACGGCATCTTCAAGCATCTGTTGATAGAGCTCGACCCCGATCTCGCGGATGTGTCCCGATTGCTCGTCGCCCAGCAGATTGCCGCCGCCGCGAATGTCGAGGTCGTGGCTGGCCAGCTGGAAGCCTGCGCCCAGATTGTCCAGCGATTGCAGAACCTTCAGCCTTCGCTCAGCCGATTCCGTGATCTGACGATCCACCGGCGTGGTCATATAGGCATAGGCGCGGGTCTTGGCCCGGCCCACCCGTCCGCGCAGCTGATAGAGCTGCGACAGGCCAAACATGTCTGCCCGATAGATGATCATGGTGTTGGCGGCGGGAATATCGAGGCCGGACTCCACGATGGTGGTCGAGAGCAGCACGTCATACTGGCCGTCATAGAAGGCGCTCATGACGTTTTCCAATTGGGTCGGAGCCATCTGGCCGTGACCGACAACAACCTTCACCTCGGGCACCTGCTCGCGCAGGAAGGTCTCCAGCTTGGGCAAATCGGCCAAGCGCGGGGTGACGAAATAGGCCTGACCGCCGCGATATTTCTCGCGCAGCAGGGCCTCGCGCACCGCAATCGGGTCGAACGGCATGACATAGGTGCGCACCGCCAGACGGTCGACCGGCGGCGTGGCAATGATCGACAGCTCGCGAATGCCCGACAGGGCCATCTGCAGCGTGCGCGGAATGGGCGTGGCCGATAGGGTCAGCATATGGACATCGGCCCGCAGCGCCTTGAGCTTTTCCTTATGCTGAACGCCGAAATGCTGTTCCTCATCGACAATGACGAGGCCCAGATCCTTGAACGAGACCTGCGACGACAGAACCGCGTGGGTGCCAACGAGAATCTCGATCTCGCCAGCGGCCAGGGCGGCGCGGGTTTCCGCCGCCTCCTTGGCAGGCACCATGCGTGACAGTTGCCGCACCTTGACCGGCCAGCCTTGGAACCGTTCGGTAAAGGCCCTGAAATGTTGCCGGGCCAGTAGCGTGGTCGGGCAGACAAGGGCCACCTGCCGTCCGCACATGGCCACGACAAAGGCCGCCCGCAGCGCGACCTCGGTCTTGCCAAAGCCGACATCGCCGCAGATTAGGCGATCCATAGGACGGCCCGCCGCCAAATCGGTCAAAACATCGGCAATGGCGCTGAGCTGATCCTCGGTCTCCTCATAGGGGAACCGGGCGCAGAACTCTTCGAACAGGCCCTGCGGCGCATCAATCGGCTCAGACTTGTTGAGCAGGCGTGCCGCTGCGATCTTAATCAGGCCATCGGCCATCTCACGCAGGCGTACCTTGGCGCGGGCCTTGCGGGCCTGCCAAGCCGCTCCGCCGAGACGGTCAAGGACGACATCCTCGCTCTCGGAGCCATAGCGGGTCAGAAGGTCGATATTCTCGACCGGCAGATAGAGCTTGGCGTCGCCGCCATATTGCAGTTCCAGACAGTCATGCGGCGCACCGGCCACATCGAGCGTCTTCAGCCCCTCATAACGCCCGATGCCGTGATCAATATGGACCACCAGATCGCCCGCCGTTAGGGATGAGGCCTCGGCCAAGAAGTTCTGAGCCCGCCTGCGCTTATTGGGCCGTGCCAGACGGTCGCCGAGAATGTCGGTCTCGGAAATGACCGCCAGAGTTTCGGTCTCAAAGCCGGTATCGAGCGGCAGCACAACCCGCTGCGGGCGCTTGGGGTCCGCCGCCTTTGCCGCCTGCCAATAGGGCGAAAAGACCAGGTTCAGGCCATGGTCCGCCAGCATTGCGCCGAGCCGCTCGGACGAGCCTTCTGACCAAGAGGCGAACAGGACCCGCTTGCCTTGGCTGGCCAGCATATTGGCGTGATTGGCGGCGGCCTCGAACAGATTGACACTATCGAGCGCCCGCTCCGCCGAAAAGCCGCGACCCTGCCGCGCGCCCATATCGACCTGTTCCCAGCCCTCTTGCTGGAACGGCGTGAACCGGCGTGACGGCAAGCTATCGAGCCTGCGGTCCCACTCTTCGGCGGTCAGATAGAGTTGGTCTGGCTCCAAAGGCTTATAGCCCGTGCGCCCGCCGGTACGGTCAGCCCGCACATCATAGGCATCGGCAATCATGGCCAAACGCTCATCGCGCGCCTCAAAGGCCAGATGATCAATGCCGATCAGGGCATCAGGGCCCAGATAGTCGAACAGGGTCTCCATGCCGTCATAGAAGAGCGGCAACCAGTGCTCCATGCCCGCCCGGCGACCACCCTCACTGACCGAGGCATAGAGCGGATCATCCATCGGCGCGCCAAAGGCGGCAATATAGCCTCGGCGAAAGCGGGAAATGGCTTCAGGTTCGACCAGAACCTCACTTACGGGCAAGAGATCAACCCGCGTCAGTTGGCCGGTCGAGCGCTGGGTGTCGGGGTCAAAGCTGCGAATGGTTTCCAGCGTGTCGCCGAACATATCCAAGCGCACCGGCTCGTCAGCATTGGAGGGGAAGACATCAATGACGCCGCCGCGAATGGCAAACTCGCCCCGCGCCGAGACCGTCGAGGCCCGGACATAGCCATTGACCGCAAAATAGCGCTCGAGGTCCGCGAGCAGAATCTCTTG
>CANKPO010000228.1 GCA_947484535.1 Caulobacteraceae bacterium | reverse complement strand
ATCAGGATGAAGCGGGTGCCCGCACGGTCCTATCTGAGCTCCGCGCGACCAACCTGCAGCTTCAAGCGACCATCGACCAGTTGCGGGTCGAACTCGAGAACCGTGCGGCCCATACGGCGGCAGCGGTTCAGCAGGCTCAGGCCAGCTTCACCGGTGAAGTTAATCAGTTGATGGTTACCGTCCAGAAGATGCGCGATCAGCTTGAGGAGCAGGCCGCTGCAGGCGCGGCAGCCGTTCAGGCGGTCCGAGCATCGGGTGAGGCGGAAGCCAATCAGTTGCGGGCGACCATTGGCACGCTGCGCACCACCTTAGAGGCCGCCAAGGCCGACGGTGCGCAGGATCTGGCGTCAGCGGAGACCGCCTTTGCCCAAGAGCGCACGACCCTTCAAAATCAAATACAGAGCCTGCGCGTGGCCCTGGAGGAACGATCATGACGCTAGCGGTTGATGCCCAGCTCAAGCGGGCTCAGATCTTGCTGGAGGTATCGCAACAGTGCGGGGCTGTGGGCACTCTGGACGATCTGTTGAAAGAACTGGTACGGCTCACCTCGCTGGCGCTGCAATGTGATCGTGGCACCCTGTTCTTGAACGATAGCGAGACAGGCGAGCTCTATTCTCGGGTCGCGCAGGGCGGATTGATGCGTGAGATCCGTATTCTCAACCGCTCAGGCATTGCTGGGCATGTGTTTCAAACGAGCGAGTCCGTACATACCGAAGACCCCTACAGCGACCATCGCTTCAACGCCTCAGTCGACGAGCGGACCGGCTATCAGACCCGCAACATTATCTGTGTCCCCGTACGCACCATGGCGGGTGAGACCATTGGGGTGATGCAGAGTCTGAACAAGCTCGACGGGGCCTTCAGTCAAGACGATCTTGACCTGTTGGAGGCCATGACTAATCAGGCCGCCATAGCCCTGCAAAGCTTGGAATATGTCGAAAAGATTCACCAGATTCGGGCCAAGGAACTGGCCTTTTTAGAGCTGGTTTCAGACATCAGCGCTGAATTTGACCTGTCGCGGCTATTGGTGCGGGTGGTGGAAGAAACCACCAAGATGCTCGGCGCCGAACGCGCCACGGTCTTTATGTATGACGCCGCCACCCAGACTCTTTTTTCGCTTTTAGCGGCGGGCGGCGAGATCAACGAAATTCGCTTCCCCGCCCATCTGGGCATTGCGGGCGCGGTCTTTACCGGCGCGACCAGCATGAACATTCCCTATGCCTATGCCGATTTGCGCTTCAATCCGTCCTTCGACCGCCAGACAGGGTTCTTTACACGTTCGATCCTCTGCGTTCCGATCATCAATAAGGACAACCGCGTCATCGGCGTGACCCAGGTGCTCAACAAGAAGGGCGGTATCTTTACCGACGAGGACGAGCAACGGCTCAAGGCCTTCACCGCCCAAATCGCCATTGCGCTTGAAAATTCCAAGCTGTTTGATGATGTGCAGCGGGTGAAAAACTATAATGACAGCATGCTGCAGAGCATGTCGAACGGGGTGATCACGCTCGATCCGAACGGCAAGATCGTCACCTGCAATCTGGCCAGCGCCAAGATCTGGCTGGTCGAGCCTGCTCTCTTTGTAGGCCAGAACCTTGGCGATCTGTTGGGCCCGAATGATGGCTGGGCCATCGACAAGATCGCCGCCACTAAGCAAAGCCGCCTTAGTGACCTTGTGCCAGATGTGAACCTGACCCTTGGCGAGGTGAGCAAGTCCGTCAATCTGACCTTCATGCCGCTCTTGGCCGCCGAGGGGGAGAAGGAACTGGGCTCGATGCTGATGTTTGAAGACCTCAGCAGCGAGAAGCGCATGAAATCGACCATGTCGCGCTATATGGACCCGGTCATTGCGGCTCAGATGCTTGAGGGTGATGCACTCGATCTGCTGGGCGGTGTCAGTGCTGAAGCCACCATCATGTTCACCGATGTGCGCGGCTTTACGACCATTACCGAAGAATATGGCGCGACCGGCACCGTGGCCTTCTTGAACGACTATTTCACCATGATGGTCGACTGCATCACCCGCGAAGGTGGGATGCTCGATAAGTTTATCGGCGATGCCATCATGGCCTGCTTTGGCCTTCCTGTGGCGCACGATGACGACCCTGACCGCGCGGTGCGGACCTCCATCAACATGATCCGGTCGCTGTGGGAATGGAATGCCGAGCGCAAGTTGAAAGGCCTCAAGACGGTCGATATGGGCGTGGGCCTCAATACGGACATGGTGGTGTCGGGCAATATCGGCTCACCCAAGCGCATGGACTACACCGTCATCGGTGACGGCGTGAACCTCGCCTCACGCCTTGAAAGTGCCTGTAAGGCCTATTCGGCGCGGATTTTGGCTAGCGAGTCGACGATTAAGAAGCTGCGCGGGACCTATCGGCTGCGCGACATTGATCTGGTGGTGGTCAAGGGCAAGACCCAGCCGGTGCGGATCTTTGAGCTGCTAGACTATCACGATGCCAAGACCTTCCCGAACATGACCGATGTGGTCAACTATTTCGGGGATGGGATCGAGGCCTATCGCAGTGGTGACTGGCAAAAGGCCATTATGCGCTTTGAGCAGGGCCTAAAACTCAATCCGACCGATGGTCTGTCGCAAACCTATATTGATCGCTGCCACATCCTACAGGCCAACCAACCCGAAGGGCCTTGGGATGGGGTTTGGAAAATGACCGAGAAATAGGTGGCGATAGGTTAGGGCCAGTGCCCAATGGGTCCGGGCTTGCTATGGTGAAAGCCAGACGCTGAGCGGAGGGGCTGGTTTGAGTGCGATCAATCGTTATGTCGACGAAGAGTTGATGCGCCAGCGCATTGCCAATGAGGGCCATCGCCGCGTCATTGGCGGCCTATGGGAGGAGCTTGGCACACTTCAGCGGGACTTTCTGATCGCGCGGGGGTTAGAGCCCCATCACAAGGTCTTGGACATTGGCTGCGGATCCTTGCGCGCAGGCGTGCCCCTGACCCTCTATCTGGAACCGGGCGGCTATTACGGGATCGACATTTCCCAAAGCCTCATTGAGACGGGGTATGAGCAAGAGATCGTCACGGCTGGTCTGGTCGATCGTCTGCCGCGGGATCACCTTCATGTCACAGATGAATTTGCCGCGCCCTTTGACGTTCAGTTTGACTTTGGTATCGCTCAGTCTCTCTTTAGCCATCTGAGCCTCGACTATTTCGCCAACTGCCTCGCCGCGCTGGCCGGGACCTTTAGGCCGGGCGGTGTGATCTATGCGACCTTCTTTGAAGGGGAGGGCGAGCAGGTTGAGCGTCCAGACGGCATCATCACCCATGCCGCCCGTGATCCCTTCCACTTTCCAAAGGCCGATATCTTAGTCATGGCGACCTCGGATTGGGCCCTGGAATGGGTCGGGGATTGGGGCCATCCGCGTGGTCAGATCATGGTTCGGGCAAGGCGGCTCTAGCGGTTGCTATCATAAAGCCTTGGCCGAATCCGCAAGGCGGGGCATAGGGGAGACCTCAAGATTTTGAGGGGACCATCCGATGAAACCTCTGAATATTATAGTGATCTTAAGTGCGTGCCTCGCCCTGCAGGGCTGTATCGTTGCCGGTGCAGCGGTCGGCGCGACGGGGGCTGTGGTGGGTACCGGGGTCAAGGTCGTCGGGGCCGTGGGCCGCGCCGCCATTCCCGGTGAGAGCAAAAAAGATCGCGAGGCCCGTGAATTCAAGGCCTGGCAAAAGGCTCAGAAGGCGAAGAAGCGCTGATT
>CANKPO010000227.1 GCA_947484535.1 Caulobacteraceae bacterium | reverse complement strand
CGCTGTCTTTGGCCCAGGCCAGAACCTGCCCCTCGATACCGCCGCCGCCCGCGCGCGCCTGCAGGCCTTGGCCGACGAGATGCAGGCCCCCTCAGTCGAGGCCGCCGCCGAGGGCTTCATCGCCGTCTGCGTCGAACAGACCGCTCAGGCTGTGCGCCGCATCTCGACCGAACGCGGCTTTGATCCGCGCGACCACAGCCTCGTGGCCTTTGGCGGAGCAGCAGGTCAGATCGCCTGCTGGGTCGCAGAATCTCTTGGAATCACAGAGGTCCTAAGCCCGCGCCATGCCAGCCTGCTGTCCGCCTGGGGCATTGGTCAGGCTCAGTTAAGCAGTCTGAAGGAACAGGGGCTCGATGCGCCGCTCAGCGACGAGGGCTTAAGCCTTGCCAAGGCGCGCCTGAGCCTGCTCGAGGCCGAGGCGGTCAGCGCCCTTAATGCCCAAGGCGGCGCTCTGGGTCAGATAGTGCTGCGCCTTCGCCTGCGCTATGACGGCGCCGATGCGGTCCTGCCCGCCCCCCTTGGTGACCTTGCCGCCATCCGAGCCACCTTCGAGGACGCCCATCAGCGCCTGTTTGGCTTTATCGAACCTGGTCGCCCGATCCTGATTGCCAGCGTCGAGGTTGAGGCCCTGCAGCGGGATGATCGCCCGCCTGAGCCCAACAGTGAGGCGGCCAGCGCCGCCGCCTCCCCCGCCCTCACCGGCGGTATCCATCAGGCGGAAAGCTTGAGCAGCCCGATCACCGGACCGGCCCTGATCATTCGCAGCGACACCCAGATCGCGGTGGCCGAGGGATGGCAAGCCCAAAGGGAGCCCGATGGCCTGATCCGCCTGATCCATCTTGGTCAGCAGAGCCGCACGGACGAGGCCCTAGAAACCCTGCCCAATCCTGTGACGCTCGAACTGTTCAACCGCCGCTTCATGGGCGTCGCCGAGGCCATGGGCGCGGCTTTGGAGCGCACAGCCCATTCGGTCAATATCAAGGAGCGGCTGGATTTTTCCTGCGCCCTGTTCGATGAAGACGGCGGCCTTGTGGCCAATGCGCCCCATATGCCGGTCCATCTGGGGTCGATGGGAGCCAGCGTCCGGGCCGTGCGTGACCGTCATCCAACCTTAAAGCCCGGCGACGGCTTTGCCTTGAACAATCCCTATGCCGGGGGCACGCACCTGCCGGACATCACCGTCGTCATGCCGGTCTTTCTGAGCCTTGAAGACACCCAAGCGACCTTCTATGTCGCAGCACGCGGGCATCATGCCGATGTCGGCGGTATCCAGCCCGGCTCCATGCCGCCCTTTTCCAAGACCATCGACGAGGAAGGGGTGATGCTCGACGCCCTGCCCATCATGCGGGCCGGACAGTTCCTTGAAGCCGACACCCGCGCGGCCCTCGGCGCCGGTCGGTGGCCTGCCCGCGCGCCCGACCGCAATATTGCCGACCTCAAGGCCCAGATCGCTGCCTGCCTCGCCGGAGCCAGAGCCGTTCGCGCCATGATCGAGGCCTATGGCGGGGCCAAGGTCGCCCGTTATATGGGTTTTGTGCAGGACAATGCCGCCGACTGTGTGCGCAAGGCCATCGGCAAGCTGAAGAACGGCCAAGCCCGCGTGCCGATGGATGGCGGCGCGGAGATCGTCGTGACCAGCACGGTCGATGCTGTCGCGGGCCGGGCAGTGCTAGATTTTTCCGGTACGAGTGCGGTGCTCGGCTCGAACTTCAATGCCCCGACCGCCATCGTCCACGCCGCCGCCCTCTATGTGTTCCGCACCCTGGTCGATGACCAGATACCGCTCAATGCGGGTTGCCTAAAGCCGCTGGAGATCAAGGTGCCCGAGGGCTCGCTGCTCGCTCCCGCCGTTCCTGCAGCCGTGGTGGCCGGGAATGTCGAGACCAGCCAGCATGTGGTCGATGCCCTCTATGCGGCCCTCGGCGTCTTGGCCAATAGCCAAGGCTCGATGAACAACTTCACCTTTGGCGATGAGACCCGGCAATATTACGAGACCCTCTGCGGCGGGGCCGGGGCCAGCCACCGTGCCGCTGGGGCCAACGCCGTCCATAGCCACATGACCAACTCGCGCCTGACCGATCCAGAAATCCTCGAGCGCCGCTTCCCGGTCCGGGTCGAGGTCTTCTCGGTGCGTCGGGGTTCGGGCGGCGCAGGCCTGCACCGGGGCGGAGACGGGGCCGTGCGCCGCATCCGCTTCCTCGCGCCCATGGAAGCAGCGCTGCTGTCCAGCCGCCGGGTCAATGCCCCCCAAGGCCTGCAAGGCGGCGGCCCCGCCCTGCCCGGCCTTCAAAGGCTGATCCGCGCTGATGGCACGGCAGAGGACCTGCTCGGCTGTTTTTCCCTCACCGTGGCACCCGGCGACCTGATCGAGATCCAAACCCCGGGCGGGGGTGGGTTTGGGAGGATGTAGAACCCCCTACCCCGGCTACGCCGGTGCTTCCCCCAGAGGGGGAAGATTTAGAACACCAAGATCTTCCCCCTCTGGGGGAAGTGGCGCGTAGCGACGAAGGGGGCCTTGTTTCACGCCTCGCAATGACGCGAAAATTCCGCGTTCCCCGCGAAGGCGAGGATCCAGATCCTTTGAACTGAGGCCGGTGCCCCCCTCTCCCAACCCTCTCCCCCTCAAGGGGGGAAAGGGCTTAAGTGAGCCCTTCGAAACATGGGCGGTTGCACTGACCGTGGATGCTATCCTCGTCCTTCGACAGGCTCAGGATGAGGATGAATAGAACCTCCAGCGTCATTGCGAGCGCAGCGAAGCAACCTAGGGGTCTGACACGGACCTGAGCAGATGTTCCCCTGGGTTGCTTCGGCGTTTCACGCCTCGCAATGACGAGGAAGTCTTGCGCGCGCCGTTTTCCCCGCGAAGGCGGGGATCCAGACCCTTTGACTGAGGACGGTGGATGACCCCCTCACCCAACCCCAAACCCTAAACCGTCTCCGAAACCCGCTTGGCGGCCTTAGCCTTCACCGGATTACTAAACTTCATCGCGCCATCATCCAGCGAACTGAACCGCAGGTTCATGATGTCCAATGCGTAGTTCTGGTGCAGCTTCCACGGGGCGCGGTCGCCTTGGCGGGGGAACTTGTCGATCGAGCGGGTGACATAGCCGGACGAGAAGTCCAGCCACGGCTCTGTGCCCATCGAGGGATCGGTCAGGACCGGCGTCGCCTGACGCAGACCCTTCCTGTCCATATGGTTGATCAGGCGGCAGACATATTCGCAGGTCAGATCGCACTTCAAGGTCCACGAGGCGTTGGTATAGCCAAAGGAGGCCGCCAGATTGGGCAGGCCGCTATACATCATGCCACGATAGCTCAGCGTCTTAGACACATCGGTGGCGACACCATCAATGGTGACCTGAAGACCGCCCAGCAGCTCCAGATTCAGGCCCGTGGCCGTGACGACAATATCCGCCTCCAAGGTCTCGCCCGACTTCAGCGTCAGGCCGGTCTCGGTGAAGGTCTCGATCTGGTCGGTGACGACGCTAGACTTGCCCGCCTTGATCGAGGTGAACAGGTCGCCATTGGGCACCAGGCACAGGCGCTGTTCCCACGGATTATATTTCGGCGTGAAGTGCTTCTTGATGTCGTAGTCGGGGCCGAGCGCCGCGCGTACGCCGCTAAGCAACAGGGCCTTCACGCGGTCCGGGGCCTTACGGCACATGCGGAAGAAATACATGCCCAAGAGCACGGTCTTCCAACGGGTCAAACTATAGGCCAGCTTAGCGGG
>CANKPO010000226.1 GCA_947484535.1 Caulobacteraceae bacterium | reverse complement strand
TGGACCAGACCCGTATAGTGATCGAGGCTGACGCGAAGGGTTAGGCGATCGCCATATTGCGCCTTCAGGGCCAGCAAGCCGTCCTTGCGATGGTCCATCGGCTTCATGGCGTTGGTCAGGACCAGAACCTTAAGCCCGCGCTGCAACGGAACCGCGATCAAGGATAGGATGTCGGGGTTCATGAACGGCTCGCCGCCGGTCAGCCCGATCTCTTCCACCGGCAGGTTCAGGGCGGCGATCTCATCGAGATAGGCCAAGGCTTCGGCCGCCGTCAGATAGGACAGGGCATCATTGGTCGGCGAGCTTTCAATATAGCAGTTCAGACAGGTGAGGTTGCACAGGGTCCCGGTATTGAGCCACAGGGTCTTTAGCCCGGCCATATCGACGCTGGCCCGCACCTCGCCCTTGGCGGTCAGATGGGGGTCATGGAATTTGGCCCCGTCCAACAGGGTCGGATGCGCCGCCACAAAGGGCGAAAGCTTGGAGACGATCGGGTCCATGGCCGCTCAGTCCATCAGCTTTCGAGACAGATAGACCATCTCAAGGCTGACGCGCTTGGCCGACTCTTTCAAATTTGCCGCCGCCGCGTGACCGCCATCGGTGTTTTCATAATAGAGGAAGGGCAAGCCCATGGCCTGCATCTTGGCCGCCATCTTGCGGGCATGTCCCGGATGGACCCGGTCATCCTTGGTCGAGGTGACAAAGAAGGGCTCAGGATAGGCCACCCCTACCTTGAGATTATGATAGGGCGAGAGGTGACGCAGAAAATCGCCCTCAACCGGATCGGCGGGATCGCCATATTCGGCCATCCAAGAGGCTCCGGCGAGCAGCCGATGATAGCGCAGCATGTCGAGCAAAGGCACTTGGATCACCACCGCATTCCAAAGGTCCGGCCTTTGGGTCAGTTGCACCCCCATCAAGAGGCCGCCATTGGAGCCGCCCTGAATGCCAAGACGGCGCGGGCTGGTGATCTTGCGCGCGATCAGGTCCTCGGCCACAGCGGCAAAGTCGTCATAGATCACCTGGCGCTTGGTCTTTAGGCCCGCCTGATGCCAGGCCGGTCCAAATTCGCCGCCGCCGCGAATATTGGCCAGCACATAGACCCCGCCGCGCTCGAGCCACAGCTTGCCGGTCAGGCCCGAATAGGCCGGGGTCATCGAGACCTGAAAGCCGCCATAGGCATAGAGCAGGGTCGGTGCCTTGCCGTCGAGGGCCAGATCTTTGCGCCGCACGACGAAATAGGGAACCTTGGTGCCGTCCTTGGAGGTGGCCTCAAACTGCTCGGTGACCAGTCCGCTGGCATCGAACCGCGCCGGGGCGGACTTTGCCTCAAGGGTCTGACCCGAGGCGGCATCGGCCAGCCAAAGGGTGGTGGGCATCAGGAAGCTGGTGGCGAACACAAAGAGCTGATCATCTCGGTCACTGGCCGTGACCACGCCCAAGGTCGCCGGGGCGGGCAGGTCAAGGGCCTTGCCGGTCCAGCCCTTGGGGCCATGGCCATAGGTCATGATCTGACCGACCACATTGGTGGTCAGGGTAAAGACCAGACGGGTCTTGGTCGACCCGACCCCGTCGATCGATTGGCGAGCATTGGGGGCGAAGATCAGGCTGGGCTGGACCGATGAAGGATCGGCGATGGCCTTGGCCAGATCAAAGCTGACCAGAGCCCCTTGGGCAAAGGTCTGGCCGCCCGCCTTGGGGGTCCAAGCCTCTTCCAACGTAAAGACCGCCTGTCCGTCCAGATAGGCTTGGAAGCTGGATTTGGTCGGAACCGGCAGGCGCACCGGCCCCTTGGCCGTCAGGATATGGAATTCGCTGTCAAAGAAGCCGACCGCGCGGGTGATATAGTCGGCCACAGGGCGGCCTTCTGCATCGCGAATGACCCCCGGCCAGACGCCGACATCGGTCTTGGTGCCTGAGAAGACCTCGGTCGCCTCGGATAGGGCCTGACCGCGCTTCAGGCGCTTGATGATGTAGGGATAGCCAGACTCGGTGACATTGCCCGCCGTCCATTCACGGCCAACCAGCAAGGTGTCCTGATCAATCCAAGCGGCCTGTTGCTTGCCAGCAGGCAGGTGGAAACCACCGGCGACAAAGGCCTTGGCCTTGGCGTCGAACTCGCGCACCTCGACCGCATCCTTGCCGCCATCAGACAGGGATACGAGGCAAAGCCGCTCTTCGGGGGCCAGACAGTTGGCGCCCTTATAGACCCAGTTGGCACCCTCGGCCTCGGCGAGGGCATCGATGTCGAGGACCGTGTCCCAAGCCGGATTGGCGCTGCGATAGCTTTCAAGGCTGGTTCGCCGCCAAAGGCCGCGCACGGCGGTTTGATCCTGCCAGAAATTGTCGATGGCTCCGGCGCGGAAGGACGGCATCGGCACACGGTCGGTGGCATTGACGATGGTCAGGGCCTGCTCATTGAGACGGGCAAAGCGCGGATCGGCCTGCAGCAGATCCAGACTGCGTCTATTTTCCGTCCCAACCCAATCAAGAGCCCGCTTGCCTTCCACCTCTTCCAGCCACTGAAAGGGGTCGGCGGTCTGTTCGGTCATGGAGGAGGCCTTGGGGGTCGAGGGGGTGGATTGGGCGAAACTGGGCGCACAAAGACCCGTTGCCACAGCAAAAGACAGGGCGGCAAGGGTGCGGGTCAGGGCAGGAAAGGTCACGGCGTCTCAATCATCATGGTCGGGATGGTGTAGACCCTAACCCTAGATCATTGTTCTGGAGCGGCAAGAGACCTTTATCGCTCGAGCGCTCCCTAGGTGCATCATGGGCGCGGTTAGCCTATAGGGGAGGCATGACCCACCGGTTTTTAAAAATGAACGGTCTTGGCAACGACTTCATCGTCGTCGATGCCCGCCGCAGCCCCTATCACCCGAGCGGTGATCAGGTCCGGGCCCTGTCGGCGCGCGGCGATGGGGCCATCGGCTGTGATCAGTTCATTGTTCTGGAGCCCTCAAGCCGCGCCGATCTCTTTATGCGAATCTGGAATGCGGACGGGACCGAGGTTCAGGCCTGCGGCAATGCCACCCGCTGTGTCGGCCAACTGCTGCTCGATGAGACCGGCGCGGCCAGTGCCACCATCGAAACAGTCGCCGGTCTCCTTGGCGCGAGCCGCCCGCCCGACGGCCAAGCGGGCGTCACAGTCGATATGGGCGTGCCCGCTCTGGACTGGACCCAGATCCCCCTGTCGCAAGAGATGGATACGCGCGGCATTGAACTTCAGGTCGGCCCCATAGACGCGCCGATCCTGCACACACCGGGCTGCGTCAATATGGGCAATCCGCATGTGGTGTTCTTTGTCCCCGATATTGAGACCGCCCCCGTGCGTGAGGTCGGCCCGATGATCGAGCATCATTTTCTGTTTCCCGAAGGGGTCAATGTCGGCTTTGCCCAGATCCTTAGCCCCAACCTTATCCGGCTTAAGGTCTGGGAACGGGGCGCGGGCCTGACCAAGGCTTGCGGTACCGGCGCCTGCGCGGCTCTGGTCGCAGCCCATCGCCGAGGCCTGACCGGCCGGGAAGCCACGCTCGTTCTGGACGGCGGCGAGCTTCACATTGCTTGGCGGGCCAGTGATGACCATGTGCTAATGACCGGCGCTGTGGCCCTCGACTATGAGGGCGAACTTCCATGAGCGATCCCCTCGCCCCCACCCCCGTCGCCGACCTCGGTGTCGAGGTGGTGACCTTTGGCTGCCGCCTCAATGCCTATGAATCCGAAGTGATCCGCAAGCGGGCG
>CANKPO010000225.1 GCA_947484535.1 Caulobacteraceae bacterium | reverse complement strand
GCGCCACCTTGCTCTGCTTGCCTGAGGGCAGGACCCGGACCGTGTCACCGGGGCGGACCACGCCGCTGGCGATCTGGCCGGTAAAGCCTCGAAAATCGAGATTGGGCCGGTTGACCCACTGGACGGGCAGACGCAGGTCGCCCTGCTGGCGGCGGGCCTCATCCAGCGGCACGGTCTCCAGATGGTCGATCAGGACCGGGCCATCGAACCAAGGGGTAGCGTCGCTGCGTGAGGCAATATTGTCGCCGCGCAGGCCCGAAATGGGGATGGCCGTGACATCGTCTAGGCCAATCTGGGCTGCAAAGGCGCGGTAGTCGCTGACGATCTGATCAAAGATCGCCTGATCAAAGCCGACCAGATCCATCTTATTGACCGCCAAAACCACCTTGCGGATGCCAATCAGCGAGACGAGGAAGCTATGGCGGCGGGTCTGGGTCAAGATACCCTTGCGCGCATCCACCAAGATCACGGCCAGATCCGCCGTCGAGGCTCCTGTGACCATGTTGCGGGTATATTGCTCGTGGCCGGGAGTATCCGCGACGATGAACTTGCGCCGGTCGGTCGAGAAGAAGCGATAGGCCACATCGATGGTGATGCCCTGCTCCCGCTCGGCGGCCAGCCCATCGACCAGAAGGGCGAAATCGATCTCGCCGCCCTGGGTGCCGACGCGCTTGGAGTCCGCCTCCAGCGCTGCCATCTGATCTTCGAAGATCATTTTGGAATCATAGAGCAGCCGCCCGATCAGGGTGGACTTGCCATCATCCACACTGCCGCATGTGATGAAGCGGAGCAGGCTCTTATGTTGATGCTGCAACAGATAGGCGTCAATATCGGTGCCGATGAGATCAGAGATGTGGGCCATCAGAAGTAGCCCTCCTGTTTCTTCTTCTCCATGGAAGCGGCCTGGTCATGGTCAATGACCCGCCCCTGACGTTCAGAAGTGGTGGTCAGCAGCATCTCTTGAATGATGTCGGGCAAGGTCGCGGCGGTGCTCTCGACCGCGCCGGTCAGAGGGTAGCAGCCAAGGGTCCGGAAACGCACCATCTTCTGCTGGGGCACCTCGCCGGGGCGCATGGGCATGCGGTCATCATCGACCATGATCAGCGTGCCATCACGCTCGACCACGGGCCGTTCTGCCGCGAAATAGAGCGGCACCAGCGGGATGTTCTCCAGATGTATATATTGCCAGATGTCCAGCTCGGTCCAGTTGGATAGGGGGAAGACCCGGATGCTCTCGCCCTTTTGCTTGCGGGCATTATAGGTGCGCCACAGCTCTGGCCGCTGCTGTTTGGGGTCCCAGCGGTGCTGGGCTGAGCGGAACGAGAAGATGCGCTCCTTAGCGCGGGACTTTTCCTCGTCCCGGCGCGCGCCGCCAAAGGCCACGTCAAAGCCGTGCTGATCCAGTGCCTGCTTCAGGCCTTGAGTCTTCATGATGTCCGTATGGACCGCGGAGCCGTGGGTGAAGGGACCAACCCCTTGGGCGACACCATCTGGATTGGTGTGGGTCAAAAGGGTCAGGCCCAGCTTGGCGACAATATCATCGCGAAAGGCGATCATTTCGCGGAACTTCCAGCCCGTATCGACATGCAAAAGCGGGAAGGGCGGCAGGGCCGGATAGAAGGCCTTGATCGCCAGATGCAGCATCACCGCACTGTCCTTGCCGATGGAATAGAGCATCACCGGATTGTCGCTCTCGGCCACAACCTCACGCATGATGTGGATGCTCTCTGCCTCCAACCTTTGCAGGTGGGTCAGGGCCACAGGGGACAGCAGGGGCTTTGGCTCGATTTCAGGCACGGTCGCGCTTTCGGTGGTCATAGGCGGTTCTATTAGCGCCGATGCCGTATGATATCGCATAAGCTTTTCTAAGGCACCTCGTAGCAAACCATGAGGCGCGCAGGCCAAGCCCTAGTCCATGAAGGGTGTGGCGGCGATTGGATCGAGGGGACCGGCAGCCAAAAATCCCGGATTAAAGAAGTTCGGCTTGCCATAGAGGAGGGGGCTGGCATCGAGGGCGAGCACCTTGCCGCCCGCTGCCGACAGGACCGCATGGCCCGCGCCCGTATCCCACTCGCAGGTCGGGGACAGGCGCGGATAGAGGTCAGCTTCCCCTGCCGCGACCAGACAGAACTTTAAGGACGAGCCGACCGAGACCCGGTCAAGAATGGGATAGGCGGCCAGATAGGCGTCGGTCTGGGGCGTATTGTGCGACTTGGAGGCCACTGCCGTCAGGCCTTCGCTCGGCGGCGTGCGCACGGCCAAGGGACGGCGCGCGGTGGCGGTGCTGAGCGCAGAATCTGGCGAGACCTCAAGGGTCCAGGCGACCTTGGCCGTCACATCGCCGGCGAACATCCGATCCTTTGCCGGGGCATAGACGATGCCGAGGGTGGGGTGGCCATCCTCGATCAGGGCAATATTGACGGTGAAGTCGCCGCGCCTTTGCACGAACTCCTTGGTGCCATCAAGCGGATCAACGACGAAGAACTGACGGCCCACATCAGGGATGCGTCCGGCGGCAGCCTCTTCTTCAGCCACGACCGGGATCAGGGGCGCCAAGCGCGCCAGATCGGCCAAGATGATCGCCTCGGCGGCGGTGTCGGCCAAGGTCACCGGCGAGGCATCGGCCTTCACCGTCACATCAAAGGCCGAATTATAGATGTCCCAGATCGCCTTACCCGCCGCATGGGCGCTGATCACCAAACCCTCAAGCAGGGCGTTGCGGTCGATGGGGGTGAGGGGAGCGGTCATGATCGAGGTCCTTTTGCCTGCCCTTCCTAGGCACTTATCCAGCCCGGTTCAATTTGTCTCTTTTCGGGTTTGGGTCAGTGCCGCGCCCAGACTCCTGTTGACTCTCTCAGCAAAAAGAGAACAAAATAAGAACAACAGAGGTTCCCGCATGTCCGATCCACCGTCATTTCCAGAGGGGTTCCCCGTACCCGAAAGGGGGCTGGAGGAGGTGGCGGCGGCGGAGCCTCAAGACCTTGCGGCGGCGCTGGCCTTTGCGCTTTTGCGGGTGTCGCCAGAACCAGACAAGGGCGTGCCGCGTCCGGGCCTGTTCGTTGCGGCCAAGGCTTGGTTGCGCGAGCGGGGGCGGCCCTTCGCGCAGGGCTGGCAGATGCCGACCCCCTCTAGCGGCGGCCTGATCGTGGTGGCGGTGGCCGATGAGCGTCAGGTGATCTGGGCGCTGGAAGAGGCCTTGAAGTCGGGGGCGGTGGGCGGCGCGGTGGCGGCCCTGTCGGCGCCGGATTTTGTCGCCACGCGGCGTCTGGCCTTTGCCGCAAAGGCGGGCGGGGCGGCAGCGGCGATCCTGCGCACGACAGGCGCAGAGGGCCTGAGCGCGGCTTGGCGGCGCTGGCGGATCGGGTCCTTGGCCTCGGCCCCGCAGGCCTTTGATGTGCGCGCGCCCGGCCCGGCGCGATTGAGAGCAGAACTGACCCGGCGGCGGGATGGCTTGCCGGGGGTGTGGGAGTTGGAGTGGGACGATGACCGGCGCATCTGGCGCGACGCAAAATCTGGCCCGGCCGCAGCCCAACAGGCGCGTGGCCTGCGTTTGGCTGCCGGATTGGCCCGTGACGGTCTGGACCCGTTCGACCCTGTATCAGAAGGCTCCCGTCAGGTCGGCTGAGGCCTCTGATCAAGGGTCCATCCCCTTTGCGCTGGTCGAGCGCAATGGCCGCGGTCTTTGCCTGCGGGCGGTGAATGGCGCGGCCCAAAGGCTTGGCCTTTGGCGCGGACAGTC